>NZ_CP166990.1:1500000-1597500 GCF_046197865.1 Methanobrevibacter sp. DSM 116169
GATATTGCTAAAATACTCTCTTCAGGATTAATTTCTAAAGTATTTTTACCTAAAAATTAATTCTTCATTCTTTTTTTTATTGATTTTTATGATTATTTCACTTAGAGGTCATCATCTTTTATGTCTTCAGGGTTTTCAAGGTTATGGATATGATGAAAGCTTTGTTGAAAATATGAAAGAAATTAAAAACTTAATTAATAATAAAAATACGAAAATTAAGATTCTAAATACATCAGACGATATTTGTAAATATTGTCCTAATCTAACAGATACAGGATTATGTATAGATGAAAAGAGTAATTTAAAAATTCAATCTATGGATAATGAGGTTATAAATAAATTAAATTTAGATGTAGATGAAATTATTTCAGAAGATTTATTTAATATAATAAATAATATTTTTAAATCATCAGAAGATATAGATCCTATATGCAATAATTGTTTATGGACCAAAGAATGTTTATGGGCAAATAGTATATATAATAAATAAAATTTAATCATAAGCGAAACCTTTAAATAATATATTTTTTATAATAACATATGTTGTAATGTCAAGCATTATAATTAGTTAGTCCCGTAGGGTAGTGGTAATCCTTCTAGGCTTTGGACCCGGAGACGGCGGTTCGACTCCGCTCGGGACTATTTCTTTTAATTAAACTATTTTTATATAAAATTATTTTTAATCATTTCAAATGATAATATGGATAATCTATTAATATCTGGAGTAAATACCAGAGCTATGGTGAATTCTGCATTAAAATTAGATTATAATTTATTTTCAACAAGCTATTATCGCACTTATGACTTTAAAAATATTCCAAATGAAAAACACATTTTAAAACAATCTGAGAATAAAACATGTAACACATTAGAAGATAATTATAGTAGTGATAAATTATTAAAATTATCAGAAGATTATTTAGAGAATATTGATTATATAATTCTTGTTTCTGGGTTGAATCCTAGTGACTTTAATGGAAAATTTAAAAAATACAAAAAAAAGATTTTAGGAAATAAAAATATAGAAAAAATCGAAAATAAATTTGATTTTTATAATAAGATTAAGAATAAATATTGTATTCCTGAAACTTTTAAAATAAATGATATAGACGAAGCTAATGAAATAATAAAAAATAATGAAAAGAAGCAATATATCATTAAACCACTAAAAGGATTTGGTGGTTATGGAGTAAACTTTTTAAATACTGAATCGATTAATCAATTAAATGATATGAAAAATCAATGGATAATTCAAGAATATGTTGAAGGAGAAAATATTAGTTCATCTGTACTTTCAACAAAAAAAGATTCAAAAACAATAATTAATTCAAGAAATTTAAATGAAAATGATTATAAAAATGATGAAAGTTTCATATACTCAGGAAACTTACTACCTCTAAATAAAGAAATATTAAAAAAAAACAATAGCTCAAATATTTTAAAAGAAATGGATGAAATATCAGAAGATTTAATAAAAGATTTTAATTTAATAGGATCAAACGGTGTAGATTACATATTAGATAATGAAGACAATTTACATATAATTGAAGTTAATCCACGTTTTCAAGGCACATATGAATCTTGTGAAAGTTTATTAAATATTAATCTACTTGAAGCCCATATTAAAGCATGTCAAAATGAGTTAATAGAAATTAATAATAAAATTAAAGGATATTCTCTTAAAAAAATAATATATGCTGAAAATAAAGTGAAAATAAAAAATCTTGAAAGTCTTAAAAATGTTTATGATATCCCATATCCTAATGTAATTATAGAAAAAAATCAACCTATAGCTACTATAATCCAAGAAAATAAATCAATAAATAAATTAAATGAAAATTTAAAAATAAGTTTTAATGAATTTAAAAAACACCTACTAAAAATAGTATAAACATCAATGTTCCAACAGTGATTAAAATAGTAGTTAAAATCATTGCATAAGTCATAAAGACAAAAATTCTAGCTTTTTTATCAGGATCTTTTAAATATTGGTCAATTGGACTTCTTTGCATGATAACACCTTTTTAAAAAAAAATTAAAAAAATAGCTATAGTTAAATAGCTACTTCTTCTTCATCAGATTCTTCCTCATTCTTTTCAATAGTAGATTGAATCATTTTTAATCTAACGAAGTTTTCTCTTTCTAAATCCTGAAGTCTCATATCAATAAATTTGACAGTGTTTTCAAATTTAGGAATCATGATATGTTCTAAAGCATTTACACGACGTTTAGTAGACTCAATTTCTTCAGCAAGTAAATAAATTGTTTTTTCAATTTCTGCAAGTTCAATGATTAACTTAATAGCTTCTTCAAATTTCTTTGCAGCTTCATCTAATTGAATAGAGGTATCATTAAAACCATATCCTCTATCAACTAAAGATTTTTCATCCATATTAATATTTACAATAGGTACTGAAACACCCATAATACTTCTAGAAGAAATGTCAACATCGATTGATTCTTTAACAGCTAAAGAAGCTTTTCTAACAGCTAAATCACCCATGACAATTTGGGCAGATGTTAGTGCATCCATAGCCTCTTTAAGTCTTAAATCAGCTTCCTCACGAACTCCTTTAACACGGTCTAAAATATCAAAGAACTCTTTAATTAAAGCAGAACGTTTTTCTTTAAGTAAAGTATGACCTTTTTCTGCAAGTTTAGTTCTTTTTTTAAGATTAAGTAGTTCCATTCGAGTAGGATTAATTCCATCAATAATATCTTGTGCCATTTTATCCTCTTCTTATTTAGCATTAAATGCTAATAGTCTACTCATCATCTTTAGGAAGATATTTTTCAATAAATTCTTCTTTAACACGCTTGAGTTCAGATTTAGGTAATGTTTTTAATAAGTCCCAACCAATATCGAGAGTTTCAAAGATAGTTCTATCTTCATCTTTATGTTGAGTGATAAATTTTTCTTCAAATGCTTCAGCAAATCTCAAGAATTTTTGATCACGTTCTGTAAGAGCTTCTTCCCCAACAACCGCAACTAAATCTCTTAAGTCACGACCTTCTGCATATGCAGAATAAAGTTGGTCTGAAACACCACTATGATCATCACGAGTTTTACCTTCACCAATACCACCACTCATTAAACGAGATAATGAAGGAAGTACATTTACAGGAGGATAAATACCTTTCCTGAATAAATCTCTACTAAGTACAATTTGTCCTTCAGTAATATATCCAGTTAAATCCGGAATAGGGTGAGTAATATCGTCTTGAGGCATAACTAAAATAGGCATCTGAGTAATAGAACCTTTTTTACCATCAATACGGCCTGCACGTTCATATATAGTAGCTAAATCTGTGTACATGTAACCAGGATAACCTCTTCTTCCAGGAACTTCGTCCCTAGCAGCAGAAACTTCTCTTAAAGCTTCACAATAGTTAGTCATATCAGTTAAAATAACCAATACTTGCATATCTAACTCAAAAGCAAAGTATTCAGCAGCAGTTAAAGCCATTTTAGGAGTCATGATTCTTTCAACAGCAGGATCGTCTGCCAAGTTCATGAATACAGTTACGTTTTCAATAGCTCCAGTACGTTCAAAATCGTTCATGAAAAAGTTAGCTTCTTCGTGAGTAATACCCATAGCAGCAAATATAACTACAAAATCACTGTCATCACCAAGCACTTTAGCTTGTCTTGTAATTTGAGCAGCAAAATCATTATGAGGTAAACCAGAACCTGAGAAAATAGGAAGCTTTTGACCTCTAACCAATGTGTTCATTCCATCAATAGTGGAAATCCCTGTTTGAATAAATTCTTCTGGAAATTCACGAGAAACAGGATTCATTGGACTACCATTAATATCTAATTCTTTTTCAGCTATGATTTCTGGACCACCATCAATAGGAGCACCAATACCATTGAAAATTCTTCCAATCATATCTTTAGAAACACC
Organism: Methanobrevibacter sp. DSM 116169; assembly: GCF_046197865.1. Taxonomy (GTDB): domain Archaea; phylum Methanobacteriota; class Methanobacteria; order Methanobacteriales; family Methanobacteriaceae; genus JAHKLT01. The sequence continues at coordinate 1,503,909 of NZ_CP166990.1, forward strand.
TATTTTAGCAGTTTGACCAGTAAATCTAGTTTTAGTATCTTTAGTATTTAAATCAGTAGTTCCTTCGAAAACCTGAACAACAGCTACATCTTTATTAACTTCAAGAACTTGTCCACTTCTTTGTTCACCATTAGGAGTTTGAATTTCGACAATTTCATTGTAACTTACACCTTCAACACCTTCAACAACCATCAAAGGACCAGCAACTTCTGAAACTGTAGTGTATTCTCTTGTTTTAATATTAGTGTTCATTCTTAAACCTCACTACATTCTTTAGTAATATCTTCTTGAATTTTGCTAATCTTATCTGCAAATTCATCTTCAGGAATATATTTCATTTTACCAATTTGTTCTTTTACTGGTAATTCGACAATATTTTGAACATCTGAACCTTTTTCAAGTGCAGCAAGAGCATCTTTTTGGTATGAAAGAATAGTTTTTAACATTTGATATTGTTTTTCAGGAGTACAATAAGTATCAATTTCATCAAATGCATTTTGTTGTAAGAAATCTTCTCTTAACATACGTGCGGTTTCTAAAGTGATTTGGTCACTATCTGGCAAAGCATCACGACCAACCAATTGTACAATTTCTTGAAGTTCAGATTCTTTTTGAAGTAAAGCCATAGCTTCATCCCGAATACTTCTCCAATCAGCAGCTATGTTTTTCTCCCACCAACTTTGAATACTGTCAACATATAATGAATAACTTTGTAACCAATCAATAGAAGGGAAATGACGTTTATCTGCAAGAGATGCATCTAATGCCCAAAATACCTTACAAATACGTAATGTATTCTGAGTAACAGGTTCTGATAAATCCCCACCAGGAGGAGATACAGCACCAACAACACTAATAGATGCTACTTTTGGTTCAGTACCTAAAGTGTTTACTCTTCCAGCTCTTTCATAGAACTGAGCAAGTCTTGAAGCTAAGTATGCAGGGTATCCTTCTTCACCAGGCATTTCTTCGAGCCTACCTGAAATCTCCCTCATAGCTTCTGCCCATCTTGAGGTAGAATCCGCCATAAGTGCTACATCATAACCTTGATCACGATAATATTCTGCAATAGTAATTCCAGTATATACACAAGCTTCACGAGCTGCAACCGGCATGTTTGAAGTATTAGCAATAAGAACTGTCCTATCCATCAAAGGATTTCCAGTTTTTGGATCTTCCAAATAAGGGAACTCAGTAAGTACCTCAGTCATCTCATTTCCACGTTCTCCACAACCAATATAAATAACAATATCAGCATCAGCCCATTTAGCTAATTGTTGTTGTGTAACAGTTTTACCAGATCCGAAAGGACCAGGAATAGCTGCTGCACCACCTTTTGCAACGGAAAAGAAAGTGTCCTGAGCTCTTTGACCAGTTACTAAAGGTACATCTGGATCTAATTTATTTACAAACGGACGTCCTTTTTTAACAGGCCATTTTTGGAGCATTTGAACTTTTTTGTCTCCTTCTTCGGTTTCAATTTCAGCAATATCTTCTAAAACAGTAAATTCGCCTTCAGAAACAATAGATTTGATTTTTCCATCAAAACTAGGAGGGACTAAAATCTTTTGTAAAACAGCAGTAGTTTCTTGAACTTCTCCTAAAACATCTCCTGTTTTAACAATATCTCCTACTTTAGCTACTGGTTTAAAAGTCCATTTTTTGTCTTTATCAACAGCTGGTGCATCAATACCTCTAGCAATAAAATCACCAGATGCTTCTTTAATTATTTCCAAAGGTCTTTGAATTCCATCAAAAATAGATCCCATAACCCCTGGACCAAGCTCTACTGACATTGGACCACCAGTACTTTCAACTACTTCGCCAGGTTGAATCCCAGCGGTTTCTTCATATACCTGAATGGTCGCAGCATCTCCTTCAAGCTCAATGATTTCTCCAATAAGCTTATTGTTACCTACTTTAACCATTTCAAACATTTGGGTACCTCTCATGCCGTCTGCGACAATAACTGGCCCCGCAATTTTAATAATATTTCCTTCAATAATCATTTAACCATCTCTACCCCAATAACTCTTTTAATTAGCTCAGCTAATTGATCAGATGATCCTTCAGATTCACCATCTTTATCAGGAATTTCAATAATCATTGGTAAAACTTGTGATCCAAGTTTTTTATTTATATGATCTCTAATCTCGTTAGCAATTTTTTGTGTTATAATAATAACTGAAATTTCGTTGTCTAAAAATTCATCAAGAGCAGCAATAGCTTCCTCTTTAGAGTTAACAGCAAAGCCCTCTTTGACTCCTCCAAGTCTAAAACCAGATACAATATCCTCGTTTCCTATAATTCCTACAGAACTCATACTAACAACTCCATAATTTTAGAAACTGGATAATCTGTTTCCTTCTTAGCTCTTGTAATAATTTTTAAATTTCTAATTTCAGATTCTTTTTGATTTAAATATCCAATAATAGGACCTATTCCTAATGGTTTTTTAATAGATAAAGATTTTACAAGTTTTGCAAAATGTAAATCTAATTCTTTCTCAAAGATAGCTATTGAATCAGTTTTTTCATACTCAGTCAAAGCATCTGATAAGAAGTCAGAATATTTTGTACCTTCTAAATAGGATACAAAATTAGATATATCATTTGCTTCCATTAAATCTTTGAGTTTCCATTCTCTTAATTGATATCCATTAGTTAAAGTATATGGACTAATATTAGTATAAGTTAAACCATCTTGTTTAGCTCTTACAAAAGTTTTTAATATAGCTAAATCTATTTGAGTTCCAATATAAGTATACAAAATTTGTGTATTTTCTTCAGATGGAACTTCAGTAGAACTAAGTAAGCTATTTAAATAATAATTATCTAATGCAGATTCTAATTCTAAAACCATATCATTTTCTTCATACCTTGGGAGTGCATCATCTAAGACAGGAGCATATTCAGTTCCATCTAATGCAGCTAAAACATCATTTACAGAATTAGCATCAGCAACAGAATCTAATTGATTATATAATTCACCAGAAGGTATTAAAAGGTCCCTAGTTTGATCTGCACTAAGACCAACTTCTTTTGCACTAATTAATGATTTAATATTAGTAATATCAACTTTTTTAGACATTATTTTAAAAGGTTTTTGTACTTTTGGAGGGACAATTCTTGAAATCATCTTATAATTGTCAGCCAAATTAACATCTAATGCCTTATCAAGAGGATATTTTTCTAAATATGGAGCATAATCTGGAAGACCACTAAGATAGCTAATTACTTCATCACTATCTTTAGCTTCAGCTACTTCAGATAACTGTTTTTCAGTTAACAATCTTCCTTTTCTAGCTCTAACTTTTGCACTAGGATTAAGATAAGGGTATATATCTAATATAGGTCTTGATGTAATTATAACAATAATTGCGCCAACAACAACGAATACAATTATTATAAGAACCATAAAAGTTTCCGGAGTAATACCCACTGTTTCTAACAATGTAGTAATCTCATCAGCCATAATCTAACCTCCTAGTTTTTAAATAAAATATTAGCTACATCATTACGTAATAATTTTTTGAATCTAGAAATTCTTAATTCAATAGTATTATTTACTTCAATGTCTCCATTTTTAGTTTTAACAATAGCTCCACCTATAGTTTCAATAGGTTCTCCAATTTCTAAAGTAGTATTAGAAATTCCAGTAGCTATACTATTTAAATCATTTTTAATTTTATCAATATCATCTTCTTTAACTTGAACGATTAAATTTCCGCCACCAATATCAGTAGCAGCTTCTTTAATCATATTTTTTAAAGAATTAACATATTTTTCATCAGTAGTAGAAGCTAATTCTTTTAAATCATCTTTTGCTTTATTAAAAGCTTCTTCGATGACTTCTTCTTTAGCCCCTAATTCTGCTCTACGAGCATTCATCTTAGCTTCAGAAATTATTTGCTGACGTCTCATATCAGATTGTTTTGCACCACTTTCTGATATTCTTTTCTTTTCTGCTTCAGCATCTTTAATACCAGCTGCTTTAATTTTTTCAGCTTCAGCATCTGCAGTTTGAATTTTTTCATCAGCTTTAACCTGGGCTTCAGACATAATACTTGAAACAATTTTATCTGTGCCAGAGCTCATTTTATTAAGCCTCCTAAGCTAATATTCCGCCGAATACCATAAGTAAAATAGCAATCAAGAAACCGTAAATTGCCTGAGTCTCTGGTAATGCAGAGAAAATAATACCTTTGGAAAACATGTCGTCATCTTCAACAATAGCACCAACAGAAGATGCTGCTGCAATTCCTTGTCCCATACCTGAACCTAAACCAGCAAAACCAATAGAAGCTCCTACACCAATAGCTACAATACCTGCAGTTGTTGAAAGATTTCCACTTCCACCTAATAATCCTGAAAATACTAATAATAAAATAGCAATCAAGAAACCGTAAATTGCCTGAGTCTCTGGTAATGCAGAGAAAATAATACCTTTAGAAAACATGTCACCGTCTTCTGCAACTGCACCTACACTTCCAGCAGCTGCCATACCCTGACCTAATCCAGAACCGAGGCCAGCAAATCCAATAGCTACTCCAGCACCAATAGCTGCTAAAGCAGTACCTAAAGCAATATCTACCATAATATATCTCCTTATTATCTTTTTATAAATTATTTAAATTGAATATAAATTATAATATTAATTATTTTTTAATTTTGTGAAACATCTATCTGATTTAAATGCTTCAAATTTATTTTTTCCACTTGAATAAAATTGGGAAAAGAACTCTACATAATGCAAACGCAATGCATTAACAAATGCTCCTAATACTTGGAAAAGGAAGTTTACAACATGTCCACCTATAAATACAACAATTGCTAAAATAAAACCAACATAAGGAATCATATCTCCAACTAATTGAGTTAAAATATTTACAGTCATTGCAATACCGCCTGTAGCTAAACATAAAGCTAAAAGACGTGCAAATGATAAAACATCTCCTAAAAAGCCAAAAACATCCATAATTCCATATACACCATTAGCATAAATTAACAAAACAAGACTCAATACAATAAGTAATCCACCAAGACCCATACCAATCATACCAATAGCAGGCATTAGGAAACCTAATGCTAAACAAATTATACCTGCTTCTAAAACAAACCATACAATTTGGGATCCAATAGCTTCTTTTTTATTTTTATATCTTATATTATTAATTAAACCTACTACAAATCCTATGTTAAGGTATATAATACCTATAGCAATTGCAATAATTAAAATAGTATCTGGATGAACAAATGCTTCAATTGAAGGAATAATAGTTGGTAATCTATATCCTAACATCCTTTCAGGAAAATCTCCTAAAAATCCATTAGAAATTAAACCTAGTAAAATCGACCATAAACCACTTGTAATAAGAATATAACCAAATGATTTCATGGTTGAACTATCACATTTTTTCATACCTACAACTAAAATAACACCAATTAAAGATACAATAGATCCATAAACAGCATCTGTTAAACAGAAACCGAATAAAAATGGAAACATTAAAGCAACAAAAATAGTAGGGTCTATACTATTATATCTTACTGGGGCATACATTTGTACAAGAAGCTCATAAGGTTTTGCATACCTTATATTTTTTTGAAGAACAGGGACTTCTTCATCATCATCACCTACGTCTTCAACATCAAAAATACAATATCCTTGAGTAGTTTTTTCGACCATTTCCTTAAATTTATCTATATCATTTAAAGGAATCCAAGCCTCAAGCATTTTTGTATCACGAGTTTCTAGAAAAGAAGAAGAAATCTCATTCCTTTCTTTTGCATTTTCTAATTCTTCTTTTAAAACTAAAATATCATTATCCCATTTAAGAGCTAATTCTTTTAATTCTTTTTTGGAATTAGAAAATTCATTCTCAATAGAACTTAACCTAGAAGTAGTACTTGAAACAATCTGTTCAGGAGTTCCTTCTAAATCCTCCAAGTCGAATTTATCAAAATTATATTTACGAAGTATGGAGAACACTTCATCTTTGTTTTCTTTTAAAGCTACAACAACAATAATTTTAAATTCATCATTATTATCTTTAACTTCATTGAAAATTAGTTCATCATTCAAGTTACTTAACTTTTCCTTAACTTCTGAAAAAAATTCAGCGTCAATCCGTCCAACAGCGGTAGAAGTATATTTAGTATCTTTTAATAAAGATAAATCCATATCTAAATTAATCAATCTCTTAGCTACGCACTGATTAGCTTCAAGTTTGCTTTTCTCAGCATCCAATGCAGAAAAACGATTTTCGATGACTTTTGATTGAGATTCAACTTTAGAAAGAGTGTCTTCAGCTTTTTTGATTAACTCATCGTTACTTTCATCATTAACCATTCTTGCTGGAGGCATATCTAAACTAAAAAAACCTTTAACCATTCCCATTATACCACTATCTTCTGATATGGCATTTCCAAATAATTCAGAAATTCCTGTAGTCTTCATCAAAAGAGAAGAAATTTTACCAGATTGTGGGTGGGCCTTAGATGGGGCCATACTTTTTGCTAATTCAGGATCATGCTGAACGCGATCAGAAATATCATTGATTTGCACTATTCCTTCTTCGTGAAGAGTTTTCACGGTAGGAGAAACATACTCATCATGAGTAATTATCTTTATTTTTCGCATTCTCGCAGTTTGAAACATACATTCTCACACTATAATATATTTTTAACGATTAAATCTGCTGCTTCATCAACATTTACTAAAGATTTTTCTTTTAAAGAATTAGTATTAACTTCAGCATCTGCTAATATTTGCTTAGCTTCTTCTCTCGCGTTTTTTTCTGCATCTGAAATACTATTATTTGCTTCTTCGGTAGCTGAGTCTTTGGCATCATCCATATATTTTTGAGCCTCTGTTTTTGCTTCTTCAATCAAATCTTTAGATTTGGTTTCAGATTCAAGAACAGTTTGATCAGCATCGTTTTCAGCCTTTTTAATAGCTTCAATTGCTTCTGATATCTTTGCCATAATAAATCACCATGGTAAGATAATTTTTATTCAGCAATATATATATGTTTTACTATTAAATTTTTAAAATTGTAGTAAAACATAAAATATTTCAATAAAAATGATTTAAAATAATAAATGATTTTTAGAAAATGTTTAAAAAAAGAATAAAAAATTTAGAAATTGTTATTAATTTCTATAAAAAAAATCTAAAAAAAAGCTAGGCATCTTTTTCATATATGCAAGTATAGAAATTAAGATTACAACTATTCCAATTACAATAAAAAAATAGTTATAAGGATTTGTTAAAAATAAAGTTCCTGTTAGAACTATTATTAACCCTTCAAAAAATAAAACCGCTTTATTCCATTGAGGCCTATATAAAATTGATAAATAACCTAAACCAACACAAATAATTATAATTGAAGTTGATATAATTTCCGAATTAATAGATTGACTATTTATAAGAGGAATTACACCTAATATAATTACAGCCAATAACACAAATATTGAGAATATTTTTTTTAAAAATGATTGTTTAATCATATATTTTCACCTTTTTAAATTAAGAATTTCTTCTAAATCCATAAATTCTAAGTCATTTCCATCTTTATCAGTTTTTTCTGTTGTAATTAAAATATAATTAGACTTTTTTATATAATTATATCCAAAATAAATCAAATTTAAAAAGATTACAGGATATGTATAAAAAATAGCTATTGCAATAAGAACCAAATGAATATAAATTTTTCCATAAGCTCTTTTTTTAACTAATATATAATTATCTCCTTCTGAATTAATTACATAACCTACACTAGCTAATTTTTCTTTAATTGTTTCCATTTCATCAAAATTATTGGAATAAACACAAGATAAAGTCATTATTTCACTAACTAGGAATATTTTCACTATTTTTAACTTTAAAGTTAAAATTCAAGATTTCATTTTTATTATGAACTTTTAATGTAAATTTAGATTCAAGTTCAATAAAATCTTTTTCTACATTAATTAATAAATCAATATCATTTATTCTTGAAAGTGTGAATTTGCTTGCTTCAAAAATATTTGATGCATTATAAATTTCTAAAAATAAAGGTAAACCTTCACTATTAAATATTAGAATAAAGTTTTCATCTAATTTTATTTCTTTTCCCCTATTTCCATCTTTAGAAATTATAACTAATAATAAATCTTTTCTAAGATCATATTTTGATTTTATTTTTATTTCCTCTTTAGAAGACATATTTAATCTTTAAATAAATTTAACTAATTCTTCTTTTGATTTTCTAGGAGTATCTCTTGGCTTTGCATTTGGATATCCTAAAGGACTAAATAAAAGAGGTTCATATTCATCAGATAAATTTAAAAGTTCTTTTGCCTTTTCAGGTTTAAAAGCACCAATATAACAAGTTCCAAGACCTAGTGAGGTAGCTTCAAGAATCATGTGATCCATCACAATAGTTCCATCCATATCAGCTATATTTTTATCATCAAATTTACGAACCCATGCATCAGCAGGTTTAACAGCAACTCCTAAAATTATTGGAGCTTCTACAAACCAAGGTTGTGGATACATTTCAGATAATAATTGTTTATTTTCCTCAGTATCAATAACAAATATTTGAAATGGTTGAAAATTAACACCAGTTGGAGCATTTATTCCTGCTTCTAATATTTTATCTAATTTATCAGCTTCAACTTCTTTATTTTCAAAGCCTCTTACACTATATCTTTCTTTTAAAACATTTAAAAATTCCATAACATCACTTCATTTAAATTATTTATTACCTTCAAATATTATATCACTTAAATCACAAAACTTTCTAAATTCTTCTTCATCAATGGATTCCTCATATACATGAGCAACAATTCCAGGAGTTCTTCCAATAATAAAAATACCTAATCCTATTTTCGGATTAAATCCCATATCAGAAAGTAAAGCAGCATTTGCACCATCAACATTAATTTGAATGTTTTTATTATCCTTTAATAAATTTTGAAGTGTAAATGCAAGTTTTGTGTGATTTCCAACCATCCCCTCATTTATAGCTAAATCTAATAATTTTGATGCTCTTGGATCTTTATCATGATACCTATGTCCAAAACCAGGTATTTTTTCTTTATCTTTATTAAATTGGTTGAAAATATCAATAGCTAGTTGTACAATCTGTTGATTATTAATTTCATCATCATCAGTTAATTTTAAAGTTTTAATCGAATTTTGATATAATTTCATAGCTTTTTCAATAGCTCCAGCATGATTTTTACCAAATGATAATAATCCTCCAGCTACTGCACTATTCATTGGAGATCCAGATGATGAAATCAACCTAGCAGTTTGCGTACTTGGAGGAGTAGCTCCATGATCACAAAATGAAACTAAAACATGATTAAACATTTTACTTTCCTCTTTTGAAGGAAGTAGTCCTTTTAAAAGTAAAAATATCATATCACTAAATGAAACTTTTTCAATTAAATCTTCTTGATTATATCCTCTTGTATAAATCAAATTAGGTTTAATATCTGAAATAGCTGTTTTTAAATGATGATGATTAATTTTAAAATTATTTTCTTTCATAATATACCTAAATTTTAATTGTAGCTACTCTTGGTTCAACAAAACAAGCTGGTCTTGAAGAAACTATTCTAACTCCACTAGCTCTTTGAGGTCCAATATTTACAAATGTTCCAAGAACAGTTTTACAACCACCAAGTCCAAGAGGTCCTATTTTTGTTTTATTTAATTCATTAGTAATATAAGTTTCAATTTCTGATTGATTTTTTAAATTTCCATAAATTAATCCTTTAAGCATTAATTGGCTAGATTCAATATGTGTTCTCCCAATACCAATTGATGAAATAGCTGGAGTGCATCCTAATAATTTTAAAGAGTCTTTAAGCCAATTAATAGTTCCATCTATAACATTGTTATAATCATTTTTATGAAAAACTCTATGTGTTTTAGCTCTTATTTCAGGGCCTCCACCTAAAAGAGCTAAATGAATATTCAATGTATCTTCATCAATTTCTCTTTTATAAGAAGATTCGATTTTTCCATTATCTATTATAAAATTAGCTGGTTTTAGCATTGAAGGAGATTCATATAAACCTTCAGATTGTTCTAGTCGTTGGATATCATTACCTTTTACTGCCATTGGTCTACCAGGAAGTAATTTTAATCCTTCTTCAATTCCTTCATTAATTTGGCTTAATATTTCACCAGTTATCTGTCTATTGTTTCCTATTTCAATCAAAACATGTGGAATTCCAGTATCATCACATAAAGGTAGTTTTTTATCTTTAGCTATTTTCATATTCTTAATAATCATCTCTAATGCCCAAACAGCATTTTCATTATTGTATTTTTTCTCTTCTTCTAATGCATCTAAAAATACATCTATATTATTATCATATTGAGAAATACTAGCATCAATAATAGCTTCTTCTACCTTTTTTTTAATATTCATATTTATCCCTTATTCTGGAATAGCTAAATCTTTTGATCCATAAGATGACATAATTGCATCAGAACAATATTTATCAATTTTTTCACTAACAAGTTTTACTTGTTTTAATCTAAGTATTGCCTCATTAGCTGATGTATCATAATTATGGTTACTTGCAATAGAGCCTCCTGTTTTTAAATATACTGGAGATGCTACTTTAATAAATTCAGGTACTTCATAATGCCTAATAAATCCTCCACTTGATTTAGGATTTTCTGTGTGTAAATCTAAAGGCATATAAACAGAGGATCTAATAGCTGCAATCATTGGAATTTGTAAATCTCTTACAGGATTAACAGAATTTGCACCATTTTCTTCAAGTAATTTAAAAGATGCTGGATTTCCATGACCTGTGTGTGCAGATATTTTAAATTTAATGTTTTTAGGTAAATCCCCATTTTTTCTCATATTGTTTAATACCCATAACAATCCTTCATCATATAATAGTATTCCTCTAACACCAAATTCCACAGCTTTTAAAACTTCTTCAACAGCATATACTAAATTATCATAGCCTCTAATTCTATAAGCCATTCTTTTTCCTTCTTCAGTATTTACTGATGCACTTGTATCATAAGTTGCTCTTGGTCCAATAGATAAAAATAGCTCTATTTCATATTTTTTAGAAATATCAACCATTTCTTTTATCTCATCATTAGTTAAAAGCATTATTCCTTTTGTTTGTGTTATTCTATGAATTGTTAAATCTTCTTTTTTAGCATTATTCAACAAAGTTTCCATTGCATCAGGAGATTGAATACCTGGAACTTCAAATCTATATTGGCCTCCATCATTAAATCGTTTTAAAGATTCAAAATCACTATTTATCTCTTTAATACCTAATTTTTCTAAAGATTTTTTTGTAAATTCCATAATATCATCCATTTAAAATTTCTATAACCTGATTCATATCATAATTTTCCATATCATCAATAATTGATAAATTAGATAAATTATATTTAGGATTTAAAGTTTTAAATTTTTCAATTAAATCTTCTAAAGATAATGGATTTTCTTTATCCCCTTTTGGAATCATAGTAGTGTTTTGGAATAATCCTCCTCTAAAGCGTTCATCTAATTTAATTATAATATTACATGGTCTTTTATTTGGAAATAAATTGTTTAAATCTTCATCTGGAATAATTTTAATTTTTTTAACTAAAGTATTTATATCATTAACATCTTTTGAAGTACTTTCTTCTTCAAATAATCCCTTCTCAATAAGATTATCAATTAAACTAAGTGTAATTTCACCACAAACAAGAGCTATAGCTACTGCATACGGTAAACTATTTTTTAACTCTAATTTATTTTTTGGATTATAATTATCATGTTCTGCAGCTATATAATATGTTTTAACAAGAACTTTATCAATGGCCTCATACTCTTCACAAATGTTTATTCTAAGTTTTAATGCAGTATCAATAGCTGAATGAATATGTCTGCAAAATGGATATTTTTTAAAGTAAATACCATTCATATTAACAGCTTTTAAGCTTTTAGATATATGCTTTTCATTTAATTTTTTATCTTTAAAAACATAGCTATTTAAAAAACCATTTTCACCAGTAAAAATTGATTTACTTCCAGTAAAACCATTTTTTGATAAATAAGTTCCAAGCATTCCATTATAAACTGCTTTTCCCACATTTAAAGATTTACCCATGCTTCCACTATGACCTGATTCAAGAAGACCTGCTGATTGAGTTCCTGCAAGACCAAATCCATTTAAAATTTTTTCTTTATCTAATTTTAATAATTTCGAAGCTACAGCAGATGCTGCAAATGTTCCAATAGTTCCTGTTGTATGAAATCCATTGTTTCTGTGTTGTGGGTTTATTAAAGCCCCTAAAAATATTCCTACCTTATATCCTACTATAATACTTTCTAAAAAATCTTTACCATTTATATTGTTTTCTTCACTAATTGCAATAGCTGTAGGAAATACAATAGCTCCTAGATGCATTTGAGCTATTCTATGGCCATCATCAAGTTCTAAATTATGAGCAGAAATTCCATTAACAAAAGCAGTATTTAATATTGGAAGTTTTAACTTATCATTTCCAATAACACTAGAATTAAGATTTTTATTAGTTGAAAATAGATCAATAACAGTTTTTAAAGCTATTTTTGTAGCATCTTCTTCATAACCCCTTAAAGTAACCCCAAAAAAATCTAAAAAAGCAGCTTTAGCTATTTGTACTGTTTTTATATCTTTTTCATCATAGTGAAAATTATAAATAAAGTCTGAAATTTCTTCTAAAATCATTTTATCCCCTGATTTATATGACATGTATTATTTTTTTTATACATATGAAAATTTTAATACATATGATACATATTATTTTTTTAATATGTATAGAATTTTTTATACATATTATTTTTTTAATACTTTTTTAAACGCCTAAATTCATACGACATAATGGTTTTGCAAGATGTCTTCTTGCAGAAATAGGAGTTTCATAAAATTCTCCTTCAATTAAGTCCCTTTTAATTATTGTAGCTATTTTATCATTATCTTTTGTTTTAAATCCGCATTTTTTACATTTAAAACCTTTACCTTTACCAGCTGAAGATAATGTTTTACCACATTCACATATAGGATTTTTATATTTAATATTATTTAATTTTATTACTTTGAATTTTTCTATGTTAAATGTGTTTTCTTTTCCAATACCTCCATAAAGTTCAATAATATCGCCTTTAACTAATTTTAAAACAATTTTTCTAAAATTTTTTGTTGGTTCATAAGCTGCGCATTCAATTTCGGCTGTTTCATCTTTGATTTTAAAAAAAACATGCCCTCCTTCAATTGTAATAGGGTTATTTTTAAGTTCTCCTTTAAAGCTATAAGAAGAGTATTTTTCTAAATCAGAAATATTATCAATTTTTTGAATATGATCATCAGTATGTTGGTTAGTTTTAAAAATACAAGAAGATTCTATAGGTTCTAAAACTTTAACAATAGTTTCTGCTTTTTTTAGTGATTCTATATTATTTGATCTTATTCCATATAAAACAGGACATGGTGTTTTAGGTTCGATAGCCATATAATTTTCTGTGTAATCATAATTTTCAAAAGTATCTGGATATGTTTGTTTATCCATTTTCAAAACAGATTTTTCATCTATTTTTCTATTTTTACCATAATTATCAGGAATTCTATAAGAAAGTAATTCATATGTAAAATCATCTATTTGATATCCAATAGCTGCAAGAGATCCAATAATTCCTCTACCATTTTTAAACATGTGTGCATCAGCATTTATTTTATCTACAAATTCTTTTGCTTCATCAATTGTGATAATTGAATTCATAGCTTTTTTTGAAAAATCAATTAATTCTTGATTAATTTCACCTGTATAAAATATTACACCTGGATTGGTATTATCTGCTTCAAACATTGATAAAGATTTAATTTCATCTAATACTATTTTTTTAGCTAAATCTGTTTTATCATCATTTAATATTTTAAATGAAACAGCTCCATTTCCTCTTGTTTTAAATTTTGCAAATGGATTTAATCTAATTAAAAGAGGAAAATCAATAATTTCAATATTATTTTCTTTAAATTTATTAATGATGCTATTAGCTAAATATGTTGTACACATTCCTTCATTTGAATCAGTATCATCAATTCCAATATATAAAAAATTTATTATAATCACCATCTAAATAATATGTAAAATTTAAATATTATTCCTTTTAAATATTATTATAATTAAAATAATTATAGAAAATACATAGGTGCTTCTATGTTAGCTAGAAACGAACTAATAAAAGAAATTAATAATTTACTAAATTCTGAAGGGTTTGAAACATCCAATGTTTATGATCAAAGATGTTTTGATTTAATAGCTCGAAAAAAATTATTAATTTTACTTTTAAAAACATTTACAAATGTAGATAGTATTAATGAAACACATGCAGAAGAAATGAGGAAAATATCTCAAATCTTTTTAGCATCTCCTTTAATTGTAGGGGAAAAATCTAAAAATGGTCTTTTAGAAGAAGATGTTGTATATGAACGTCATGGAGTTCCTGCAATATGTTTAAACACTTTAAAAAACATGATTCTTTATAATGAATATCCTGAAGTTTTAGCAGATCGTGGAGGATATTATGTTAAAATCAATGGAGATGTTTTAAAAGAATATAGAGAAGAATATTCCTTATCTTTAAAAGATTTAGCTGATTTAGCCCATGTTTCAAGAACAACCATGTATAAATATGAAAATGGAATTGTTAAAACAAATACTGAAACAGCTATGATGTTAGAAGATATTTTAAATACAAAAATAACTGTAGATATAGATTTATTTGAACCATACAGTGAAAATGAAGAAAATAAAGATAAAAATTTAGAATTAAATCGATTAGGATATGGAGTAATTTCAACTAATAAAAGTCCATTTGATACTGTTGCAAAAAGTGAAGAAGAAATTAAATCATCTTTAATGTTTAATATGGAAAAAAACCGTAAAATAAAAACACTTGAGAAGATGGCAATTTCTTTAAAAGATTTATCAAATATAACCTCATCAGAACCTGCATTTATTATAAAAAATGAAAAACTTAAAGAATCTATAGATGGAATTCCTGTTATAAAATCCTGGGAATTAAAAGAGTTTGGAAATTCAAAAGATTTACTAAAAGTTATAAAAGAGAGAAAGGATAATTAGATAATATGTCAAATTTAACACTCGAAGGAGCAAAAAATTATCCTATAAAATGGATATGTAATTTTAGAGGTCAAAAAGCTATTGGAATATGTTCCTACTCACAAAAAATAGCTATGTTTGCACATGATGAACGTGTGCCATTATTAATACAAGATTTAATTATAGGATCTGATAAAACACAAGAAGAATATGGGTGTGAAGAAGAAGATCGTTGTTGTAATTTTGAATGTGAATACTGTAAAATAAGTCCTGAGCAATATTTACAAATTACAAAAGGAAAATCAACAAAAAAGGCTATTGCTGATTTGGAACTTGGTTTAAAATCTTTAAATGAAGAAATAGAAAATGAAGGGTTTGTTCCTTTTGAAAAATATGAAGTTATTGATAAAAAATAACTTTACTTTTCAAATAAAACAGAAAAATCTTCTTTTGCTTCATTTTCATTAGCTACACCAATTGTCATTAAATCTATAAAATCTAATTTTTTCATAAAAGTAAATGCATCAATTGGCATTTGAATTCCTGCAGCTAATACTTTACTAGCTATTATTTTTTTATCAAGTGAACTTAAAAGATTTTTTAATTTTTCCCTTTCATCTTGAAGAAATGAAGGTGAATCCATCATATAAGCAAGTTGATTAATTGGAATCATATAAAAATCAAATAAATCTTTATTAAAATCTGAATTTAAAATTTCTTCAGTAGTCCTATATGGAAATGAAGTTATAATCCCTGATAGTGAAGTATTATTAATTTCATCTAAAATTATTTCAATTAAATTCCAATCATAGCTATCTACTATAAACTCATCAACTAACATTATTTTAGATTCTAATGAATTGAAAATTTCAATGTCTTCTGTATAATCTACATTTTTAGAAATTTCATAATCTGGATTTATATAATTAGATTCTCTTTTTCCAATTGTAGCTATAATATCCATTTTACATCCTTGTTCTTCAGCTATTTGCCAAGCTTGAAGTAAAGATTCATCATTGACTAAATTAATTCCTTTAACACCCTGATCATATGCTGCTAAAATAATTTTAGAAATATTTTCAGGATTTCTATGTAAATCTAACTGATACAATCTAGCTCTATGGCCAAAATAAGTTTCACCTGTAAAAGGAGCAGATCCCAAAATAGCTTGAGGGATCTTTTTATCCTTATAATTTAAATAATCATTAAAAATTTAAATCACCAGATTTTATTTTTCTTTAACTACTACAGCTGTTCCATAAGCTAGAATTTCTTGCATAATATCAGAGATATTATCAGAATCATATCTAACTCCAACAAGTCCATTAGCTCCAAGATCTTTTGCATGAGCTATTAATCTTTCTAATGCATCATTTCTAGATTCTTCCATTACCTGAACATATTCTTTTATTTCTCCCCCAAAAAGAGAGCGTACACCTGCTGTAATCTGTCCTCCAGCACCTCTACTTCTAACAGTAAGGCCATAAGCAAATCCCCTGCACTCTACAATTTCAAAACCAGGAATATCATTGGTTGTTGAAATTGGAAATTCTTCTATTGATACCATTTTTTAACCTCGAAAATTTTTAAATATAATAATAAATATAATTCTTAATATTATTATTAAAATTTAAATATTTTTCTAAAATTTAATTTAATTTAATCTGATTAATTATTTAAAAAGGAGCATTAAATGGTGAAAATATGAAAATATTAGTTGCAGATTCAATAAATGAAAAAGGTATTGAAATACTAAAAAAAGAAGTTGATGTGGTCGTAGATCCAACTATTACTCCAGAAAATTTACTTAAAACTATTAATGAATATGATGGTATTGTAATTAGAAGTAGAACTAAAGTTACTAAAGAAGTAATAGAAGTTGCAGATAATCTTAAAATTATTGCAAGAGCTGGTGTAGGAGTAGATAATGTAGATGTAAATGCTGCTACTGATAAAGGAATAATGGTAGTTAACTCTCCAGAATCAACCTCTATTACTGTTGCAGAACATACCATGGGACTCATGTTATCTCTTGCACGTAAATTATCTATTGCAGATAAGTCTGTCAAAGAAGGCAAATGGGAAAAGAAAAAATTCATGGGAATGGAGCTTAAAAACAAAACACTCGGTATTATTGGAATGGGTAGAATAGGTTCTCAAGTAGTAAGTAGATGTAAAGCATTTAAAATGGATACTATCGTATATGATCCATATTTACCTGATGAAGCAGCTAATCAAATGGGAGTAGACTTAACAGATTTAGAAACTGTCTTAAAAAATGCAGATTTCATTAGTATACATGTTCCTTTAACAACAGAAACTAAGCATTTAATATCAACAGAAGAATTTAAAATAATGAAAGATAGTTCTTTTATCATTAATTGTGCACGTGGTGGAATCATAGATGAAAAAGCATTATACCATGCATTAAAAGATGATGTGATTGGTGGTTGTGCATTAGATGTATATGAAGAAGAACCTCCAAAAAAAGATTCTAAATTATTTGAATTAGATAATATTATTTTAACTCCCCATATTGCAGCTTCAAC
This sequence comes from Methanobrevibacter sp. DSM 116169, assembly GCF_046197865.1. Taxonomy (GTDB): domain Archaea; phylum Methanobacteriota; class Methanobacteria; order Methanobacteriales; family Methanobacteriaceae; genus JAHKLT01. The sequence goes on from NZ_CP166990.1 coordinate 1,521,590, forward strand.
AAAAGAAGCTCAAAGAGATGCAGCTATTATTGTAGCTGAAGAAATAATCTCATTATCTAAAAATGAAACACCTCAAAACATTTTAAATATGCCTAGAGTTGATAATTACAAGGATTATACTCCATATTTAGATTTATGTAAAAAATTAGGAAGTTTCATCTCACAAGCAGTTAATGGAAAATTAAATGAAATTGAAATTATTTATGGTGGAGAAGTTGCAGAACTACCTAATCATGAATTATTAACTAGAAGTATCATACAAGGTGCAGTTAATCCATATCTTAAAGGAGAAGTAACTACTATCAATTCACCAATAGTAGCTAAAGAAAGAGGCATTACAATAACTGAAGGTGTTAGAAATGATGCAAAAGGATATGATTCTTTAATTAAAGTCTCAGCAATAAATGGAAATGAAAGATTCTCAGCTGAAGGAACTAATTTACATGGTCCTAGAATATTAAAAGTAAATAATTATTGGGTAGATGTTAAACCTGAAGGCCATATGTTCATAGCTAAGTATGAAGATGTTCCAGGAAGTATTGGTAAAATTGGAACTTTACTTGGAGAAAATAAAGTAAACATCGGAGTCATGCAAGTTGGAAGAGAGTTAGATAGTGGAAAAGCTATTATGGTCTTAACACTTGATCATGAAGTTCCAGAAGAAGTTATGGAACAACTTAAATCTTTAGAAAATATTTATAATGTTGTTAAATTAACCTTATAGATTTATTTTCTTTTTTTATTAATTTTTTTTACATTGCCCTTTTCATCAACTTCAATATTGATATTTATAACACCATCATTTAAATCATCTGGGTCAATAACAATCTGATTTAAAGGAATATTATTTTCTTTTTGAGGAATTATTTCATTTTCTTCTAGTTCATCCTCAAAATCATTGTCAAAGTCTTCTTCATCAAAAAAATCACCATCAAAATCTTCTTTTAATTCTTTTTCAAATAAATATTTATAATCTCCAATATTTAATGGAACTTCTTCACCGCGTTTATTATAAGCTATAATTGTTTCAAAACTATATGGTAAACATACAATCATGTGAAATACACCTAATTTTGAAAATGTTGATAAATCCGCACCAGATGGTCTAGCACTAGGTCCTGGATGGCTATGAATTGACCCCCAATAATTCATTGTTGGTGGAAGTAATCCAGTTTGAAGAACTGCTCCCGTATCAGATGTTTCACCAGGCAGGAAAATCAATCCAGTAATATATAATATTTCATCTTTAATTTGACCTTCAAGAAGAGCTAAAAACTCTCTAGGGTAAGATTCATTAGCATAAAACAAAAAAGACTCTATAACTTCCCTATCTACTTTAACTTCATTAAATTTTTTATTATTATTTTTAAAAATTTTTGAGAAAAATCCCATATTTTCACACATTTATTATATTTATATTCTTGAAAAATTCATTTGTAAATTTAGGAATTTCTGTATCAACAAATAAATTTTCTAAATTATTTTTATAAATAGCTATTCCCCTTTTTTGCCAAATAGGAAGATTATTTAAATTAATCCCCATATCAAAAAGTAATTCATGAATTTCATTTAGTTTAAGCCCATTAATTTTGTCTTGTGCTTCTTTATTACCATATTTTTCTTTTAAAGCCCAAATTCCATAACTATTAACACAATTTCTCCATGATTCATCTTGTCTCCACTTGAAATATTTGAAAATTTCTAGATCTGTTATTGTAATAACTCTTGAATCGAAGGCAATAGGTTTAGCTGAGTTTAAATTATAGGTTTTATTTAAGTTAAGTGTTAATGAACTAGATATAAAGCTTGGAAATACTGAATCTACTTTTTCTATTCTTCCAGAAAAAGGTAGTTTATTAAATAAAATATTTATTTCATCTGAAAAGGTAAAAATGAATTTGGGTGAGAATTCTTTAAAAAATTCAATACATGCATCAACCATAGATTTAGAAAAATTCTCATCATATGGTTTTTCAAAATTTAAAGAAGATGATAATGAATGAAAACTTCTACCATCTAATCTTAAAATAGTTTTAGAACACATTGGAACTTTAAAACTAGAGTAAATCTCATATTCTTTCATAAAATCATCCTTAATTACCAATTGAAAAAGTTGAATTAAGATTTTTTAAAAGATTAATAGCAGAGTATGCAGATAAAATACTAGTTTTTGGATTATTATCACATGGTAAATTCATTACTTTAGTTGAAAATTCTCCAAATTCTCCTTTTATATAAATTTCATGAATATTTCTATCAATTAAAGGATCTGCAATAATTTTAACATCAATATTTCTTTTACAAGATAAACTAATAGCTGCAGCAACATTAATATTTGCAGGGAACTTTTTAACAGCTTCAGATGCTTTCCCTTCAAATAAAACTTCTTCTTTTTTAATATCTCTACCTAAAGATTCTGGAGATTTACGAGTAATAAGAGTAGCTTCTGTTAAATTTAAATCTGCAACTGCTTTTATTCCATCTAATCCTAAAATAGCCCCAGAAGGAGCATGAATTTTAGCATTATTATCTTTAGCTATTTTAATTAAATTTTCACGAAGATTATTATCCATTAATGAACCAATACTCATAATTATAATATCTTTACCTTTTTTTAAAACTTGTGATGCGTAAATTTCAACTGATTTTGCAGATGCTGCTTCTAAAATTAAATCAACATTGTCTATCATCTCATCAAAATTAGATGTAGCTTTTCCATCAGTCATACTAGCTAATTTTTCAGCTCTTTTAATATCATTATCAAAAAAATAGCTTAAATTAATATCATCATAATTAGTCATTATTTTACTAACAACAATATTAGCTATTGCACCACAACCTAAAATACCAATCTTCATAAAAATCACTATTAATAGAAAATATGATTTTTATTTTATAAAAATATGATAGAAAGTCAAATGATTAAATTGATTTCAAATTAAAAAAAATAAATAAAAAAAGAAAAATATTAGGATAAATCCTTGTTAATTTGAGTTTCAGGAGTTTCTTGGGTTTCAGGAGTAGAACTAGTGTTCATGTTAGGATGTTGATTTTGAGGAGGTATATTTTCCATTTTTGGAGGGAAGCTAGCTTTTTGAATATCCCTTGGATCAATTAACATTATATCTCCAATAGCTTGAACTTTATCAAAGTCAATAGTTAATAAATCATCTTTATAACTTCTTACTCCTTCTTCTTCAGGCATGAATTGGAAACCTCTTTTCCAAATATCTTTGATACCAACTTGTTTTTTTTCCATTTCTATAGCTTTAACTTGTAATTTAGAGATTGTACCTAACCTTATATTAAGAACTACATCAGCCACTCTTCCAACATATTGACCTGCAATAGTGTAAATGTCTAAATTATAAAGATTTGAAACTTCTACCATTTTTTCACCTATAACCAAAATCTAATAAATATAATTATTTTTTAATCCATAAATCAACTTATATTATAATAAGTTAGAATTAATACTATTATTTCTTTAATAGTATAAAAAGCTTATGTTAAAATATCAATTAATATAATTTTATCAATAAAAATAGATTAATTATAAAAAAATATACAGCTATTTTAAAAATAAGAAAAAATTAGTATTAAAAAATTTAATTTTCATAAAATTAAAAAGAAAAATACTTTAAGTATCATAATAATAAATTAATTGAGTAATATTCAAACATTTTTCATTATTTGAAAATGTTTTACATTATAACAACAAAATTGGAGATTATTCAAATGATAAGAGGATACTTAAAAACGATTTTACTGCTTTTAATTTTAATTTTTTCTATAAGTTCTGTTTCAGCTATAGATGAAATTGATTTAGAAACAGTCGAATTAGAAGGGGAAATTAATACTAAAAGTATTAATGAAATAGATGAAATAGAAAGTAATAATGAAGCAAAAGCTATTGTTAATGCTAGTGGAAATTTTGCAGCTTTAAATACAGCAATAGGAAGTGCTGGAGATAATGGTGTTGTTAATTTAATAGGAAATGTTGAATGTGAGTTAATGGAAGTTTTGGGAGGCTATAGTGGTGGAATACACATTAATAAAAATATAACTATAAATGGAAATGGATTTACAATTAAGGCAGTTGATGCCCCCATTAGTATTAATAGCCAAATATTTAATATAGGCAATAATGGGAATTTGATATTAAAAAATATTATATTACAAGGAGGCCTTGCAGATATAAGTGGTGGAGCAATCTACAATAATGGAGGAACCATCACCATAGCAAACAGTACAATCACACAAAATAAAGCAACTATGAGTGGTGGAGCAATCTACAACACCAATGGAGGCAACATTACAATAAAAGACAGTACATTTACTAATAACAATGCAGCTAATGGCGGAGCAATCTTTAATGATGCAGGAACTATTACAATAATCGAAAGTACAATTACAGAAAGTTCAGCAACATCACAGGGTGGAGCAATCTTTAATAGCAATATTTTAACAATAACCAATAGTATATTTACGCAAAATAGTGTACAAAGTTCAAATAGTGCAAATGGTGGAACAATCTACAATAATGCAGGTAGTGTTACAATAAACAATAGTACATTTAGACAGAATAATGTACAAAGTTCATCTAGTTCAAAAGGTGGAGTGATTTATTCATTTAAAGGTACTTTTAATATATTTAATAGTGCATTTACAGAAAATAATGCATATGGTGCATCAATCATCGAAGGCGGGGTAATTTATAATCGAGAAGCTAATATAAATATAATTAATAGTGTTTTTGAAAATAATGTTGCTCAAAATGCAGTTAATAGTCATGGAGGAGTAATTTGTAATGAATTAGGTAATTTAAATGTTTCTTATTCAATATTTTACAATAATAGTGCAAATGGTGGAAAAGATGCATTTATAACTTCAGGCAATGTAGATTTATCCACTAATTTTTGGGGAACTAATAATCCAGAATTTTCTCAATTAATATATGGATCTAAAATATTAGATGATTTCATAACAATAAACTTAATTTTAGATGCACCAAATGAAATTTTAAATCTTGATGAAGATTTACCATATCATATTGAAATAGCTTTAAATGATACAAGTAAAACTTTAAATCTTGATAAACTAGGTGACATATTTGTTACTCTTAAAAATAATGATAATAATTTAGAATCTTTTTCTGCAAAAAATAAAACAGAACCATTTACAAACAATGTTACAATAACATTCCCTAATAATTATAGCTTATTTTATAAAAATAGTGAATTAAATAGTATTAGCTATATTTTAGGTTATGGCTATAATTTCAGATGGTTAAATTTCACAATGTTTTTAAATAATTATAATATGGATTTGAAAGGAAAAATAGTCAAATATAATTCTAGTACAGATGAAAATTTCACCAATGGAATATTAATTGATGAAAAAGTAAATATTTTTAATGGAACTATAGATGGTAGCAATGCTGCAATATTATTTAATATAACTGATACTGGTGAATTTTCATTAGAAAATATAACATTGCAAAATGGAACAAATAATAAGGGAATTATCTATAATAATGGAAATTTAAATATAATTAATGCTATTTTAAATAGTAACACTACTAGTCATTTAATTTACAATAATGCTAATTCTTTCTTATTTTTGAATAATAATATTATGGATAATAATTTAAATATTGAAAAAATTTATAATAATGGTACTATTACCAGTAAAATTAATTTAATTATTATGAATGAAGATACTATTACTGCAGATTTCGGCAATAGTGTTATTTTAAATGCTACTTTAACTGATGATAAAAACAACATTATTGTTGGTCAAAACATTACATTGACTAATCTTAATTTAGATGATATTGTTTTAAGTGATTATATTAATGGTTTATACAATATTACATACTTACCTCCATCTGTAGGAATATTTAATATAAATGGAACTTATCAAGGTGGAAATAATCTAACTATAAAAATGGGATTATTAAAAGTCATTGGCTCAACAAATTTAAACATCACTGTTGATTCAAATATTATTTATAGTGAAGATGGATATATTCATTTCAATATAACAACTACTGATAATAAAAAAATTAATGGAACCATAACTGTTAATATAAATGGAACCATAAAAAACCTTAATATAGAAAACGGATATGGAAAACTCAACATAAATGATATGCCAGCAGGAGAAAACTACCTCATAAACGCAACATTCACACCATCAGACAACCAAAACTACACAATATCAACAAACAACACAGAACAATTCACAATCAACAAAGCAACTACAAATATAAATATCACAAGCGATATTAACATAACATATAAAGAAGATGGATATATCTACTTCAATATTACTACAAATAATAACAAAAACATTAATGGAACAATAACTGTTAATATAAATGGAACCATAAAAACAGCTGATATAATCAATGGACAAGGACAAATTAACTTAAATAATATGTCTGCAGGAAAAAATTATCTTATAAATGCTACATTCACACCAACAGACAATCAAAACTATACAATTTCTATTAATGATACATATTATTTCACAATAGCTAAATCAGATGAATTAAATATTTCATTAGGCGATACTAATATTGCTGCTAGTGAAAATCAAACTATTTCAATTACTGTCAATCCTAATGCTACTGGTAATTTAACAATTACAATAAATGGTACAAATATTACTTCTGAAATTATTAATGGCACAGCTACGTTTAATATAAGTGATTATGGATCAGGTAATTATACTTTGAATATAACTTATTCTGGTGATGATAATTTTAATGGTTTTAATAGTTTAGCTAATATTACAATTAATAAATCTGATGTTGATTTAGTATCTGATGATATAATTATGTTTTATAAAAATGGTACAAAATATTGGGCTACTTTAACAGATTATTTAGGTAATCCTATTGAAGGACAACTTATACAAATTACTGTTAATGGTGTAACCTATAATAGAACTACTGATGTTAATGGTACAGTGTATTTAAATATTAATTTAAATCCTAATACTTATAATATTACAGCTAATTATGGTGGTTCTAGAAAATATAATAATGCAAGTATAACAACTAGTTTATTTGTTAATTCTACTTTAATTGTTAGTGATCTTGAAAAGTATTATCGTAATGGTTCTCAATATGAAGCACAATTATTATATGGAAATGGAACTCCAATAGTAGGTAAAAATATAACATTCAACATTAATGGAGTATTCTACAACAGAACAACTAATGCACAAGGAATAGCTACATTAAATATTAACTTAAGTCCTGGTGAATATGTAATAACTGCAGAATATGAAGGATTGAGACAAAGTAGTTTAGTGTTAGTTAAACCAACATTAACAGCAAATGATGTAAATAAAACATTTGGAACTAATGATACCTATGATATGACATTAGTAGATGGTGCAGGTCAAGCAATAGCTAATACTAACATTACAATAAACATTAATGGAGTATTTTACAACAGAACAACTGATGGAAACGGAATTGCAAGATTAAATATAAATTTAAACCCAGGTTCATATATTGCAACTGCAACATACAATGAATCTACTACAAGTAATATAATTACTGTAAGAGCATAATAGGAAATTTAATTTTCCTATATTTTTTCTTTTTTTAAATATTTTTAAGCATAAATCAAAAAACTTATATAATAATTTTACCAATACACCTATAGGTATAGGAGTTATATTTATGAAAAAATGTATGGATTCAGAAAATCTCCATAGAAGATTAAATAAAATTAACGGACAAATTAATGCAATTAATCGTATGATTGATGAGGATATTCCTTGTGAAGAAATTTTAATGCAAGTTAATGCATCTAAATCTGCATTACATAAAGTTGGTCAGATAATTTTAGAAGGACATTTAAATCATTGCGTTAAAGAAGGAATTGAATCTGGAGATACTGAGAAAACTATTAATGATTTTTCAAAAGCTATAGAATATTTCTCTAGATTATAATTTTTTTTAAAAAATTAATATACCCATACCCCCATAGATATAGAGTTGAAAATATGAATATTTTTGATAGATTAGGCTTACTAAATGAAAAAAGAGAACTTATATTTGTTATAATTTCTATTATAACTTTAATTTTAAGTTTTTTCAATATTAAAATTTTAATAGACCTTGCTTGGATAAGTATAATTTTATGTGGATTGCCAATAATTATTGATGCAATAATAGCTTTAATCAACGAACATGATATAAAAGCAGATCTTTTAGTATCAATGGCATTAATAGCTTCAATAATTATTGGTGAAATATTTGCAGCTGGTGAAATAGCTGTAATTATGACAATTGGTGCTATGCTTGAAGAATATACTGTTGAAAAATCAAGAACAGGAATTGAAAAACTTATTGATTTAACTCCACAAAGTGCAAGGCTCATAAAAAATAATAAAGAAAGTAAAATTTTAGCAAAAGACATTAAAATTAATGATATAATTAAAATATTACCAGGTGAGAAGGTTCCTGTTGATGGTGTGATAATTGAAGGTGAAACTTCAATTGATCAATCAAATATAACTGGAGAATCTATTCCTCAAGATAAAAAAACCAATGATGAAGTTTTTAGTGGAACTATAAATCAATTTGGTTCTATTTTAATTAAAGCCATAAAATCTGGAGAAAATAGTTCATTTCAAAGAATGGTTAAATTAATTGAATCTGTAAATGTTGAAAAAAATAAAATTGTACGATTAACTGATAAATGGGCAACATGGATTGTTGTAATAGCATTATCTGCAGCTATAATTACATATTTTTTTACAGGAGAAATTATAAGATCAGTTACAATTTTAGTAGTATTTTGTCCTTGTGCATTAGTCTTAGCAACACCAACAGCAATTGTTGCAGCTAATGGTAATTTAACAAAAAAAGGAATTTTAGTTAAAGAAGGTGATGCACTAGAGAGATTATCATATGTAAATAATATTATGTTTGATAAAACAGGAACAGTAACATATGGAAAACCAGAACTTATTGATATTATAGCTACAAATAGCTATAATAAAGAAGATTTAATTTTATATATTTCTTCTTTAGAAAATAAATCAGAACATCCTCTTGGAAAATCAATTGTTAAATATTTTAAATCAAATTATAAAAATGATTTATTAAATATAGATGATTTTAAAATGGAAATAAGTAAAGGTGTAAAAGGAAATATAAATAATAAAAAAGTATTAGCTGGAAATTTAAACTTTTTGAAAGAAAATAATATTGAAATTGATGAAAAATTCTTAAAAGATGTTAAAAATCTATCTAATAAAGGATTTGTATTGATTTTTACATCAATTGATAATGAATTTACAGGATTGATAATATTAAATGATGTTTTAAGAGAAGATTCTGTGAATTTAATTAAATCTATTAAAAATTTCGGATTAAAAACTATTTTAGCAACAGGAGATAGTGAAAAATCTGCCAAATATATTGCAAATGAATTAAATGTAGATAAACTATATTATGATTGTTTACCTGAGACAAAAAGAGATATTATTCATGAAAACCATGAAAAAGGAAATAAAATAGCTATGATTGGTGATGGTCTTAATGATGCTGCATCTTTAAAAGAATCTGATGTTGGAATAGCTATGGGAGGAATTGGCAATGATATTACAATAAATGTTGCTGATATTGTTTTAATAAATGATGATATAAAATCAATAGATCATTTATTGAAAATCTCTAAGAAAACAATACAAACTATTAATATTAATATAGTCATATCTTTAGCATTGAATTTTATTGCAATTATATTAGCTATTTTAGCTATTTTAAATCCAATTACTGGGGCATTAGTTCATAATATTGGTTCTGTTGCTGTTATTATATATTCTGCAACTTTATTAAATTGGAAAAGTTCTAATTAAAAAAACTTATTTAATATGAACTTAAATATTAATTTAATAAGATTAATGAAGGGAAAAAATGTGGGATACTAGTAAAGATTACAGAATACTAATAGCTATAAAAGCTAAAGAATTATATTTAAGAACAATTGAAGTAGGTAGTTTTAGAGGTCATTGGAATAAAAAAATGGCTATTGATACTTGTAAAACTATGGATAGTGATTTTCAATCTTTATTATATTCATATCTTGAAGGAGATGCTCTTGTAAATTCAGAAGATGTCGAATCATTAGTTGAGAAGACTGAAAAGATTGTTGAATATTTAGGTGGAGAAGGTTGGAATAAAGTATTCCTAGATTCTGCTCCTAAAGAAGATAGAGAAAAAACAATTGAAAATATAGCTAAAGTAAAGTTCTTTTTAGATATTATATTTGGCCTTAAACAAAGATTAGCATTAGGTCCTATTAATGATCCAATTATCGGAATAGATATAAAAGTAGGAGAAGTAATGAGTGTTACAAAACATCCTAAAGCTGACAGTCTAATGATTTGTAATGTGAATCTTGGAAAAAAAGCTATTACTGTTGTTACTAATGATTTAAATGTTAAAGAAGGTAATGATGTAGGTGTTTCTATGCTTCCTCCTCAAACTTTTATGGATATTACAAGTGAAGGAATGTTTTTAGGAATGAATGGTTCAATTTTAAAAGATGTTAAAGCTGAATTAGGTCAAATGCCTAAAGGAATACCTATGGAATCTTTAAATGAAACAAGAAATTTAATAGAAAACTTCTTAAAAGATTAGCGAAGATTTAGGCCTATTAATTTAGTCCTACACATATCTTCAACTGCATATTTTATTCCTTCTTTTCCAACACCACTATCTTTAAAACCACCAAAAGGCATATTGTCTGTTCTAAATGTTGACTGTTTATTAATAAATACTGATCCAGCTTCAATTTCATTTGCACATTTTAAAGCATCTCTATAATTTTCTGTATAAACTCCAGCTTGTAATGCATAATTTGTATTATTAGCTATTTTTATAGCCTCATCAGTAGATCTAACTGTGATTATTGGAGCTACAGGTCCAAATGTTTCATTTATAATTAGATCCATGTTTTCATTAATATTTCCAATTATTGTTGGCTCAAAAAATGTATCTTTTCTTTTACCACCAGATAATAGTTCTGCTCCATCATTTATTGCATTATTAAGTGATTCTTCAACACATATAGCTGCATTTTCATCTATTAAAGGTCCTATATCTGTTGATTTATCTAAAGGATTTCCTAATTTTAATTTTTCTGATTTTTCAATAAATAAATTAGTAAATTCATCTTGAACATTTTCATGAACAATGATTCTTTTAACTCCCATACATACTTGACCTGCATTAAGAAAAGATCCAGTAACAGCACCTTTTACAGCTTCTTCAATATTAGCACCATCTAAAACTATTAATGGGTCATTTCCACCAAGTTCTAATGTGATTTTTTTCATTTTTGCTCTTGCAGAGATTAAATGACCTATAGCTACACTTCCAGTAAATGAAATTTTATCTACTTTAGATGAATCAACAAGAACATTTCCTACTTCTGATCCAGAACCAGTTAGGGAATTTATAACACCATTTGGAAATTCATTAGCTATTATTTCTGCCATTTTCAAAGCTGCAAGTGGTGCTTGACTAGCTGGTTTTAAAATTGTTGTGTTTTTACTTGCAATAGCTGGAGCAATTTTATGAATAGCTAAATTAACAGGATAATTAAATGGAGTTATAGCTGCAACAACACCTAAAGGCATTTTCTTAGTAAATGCAAAAAATCCTTTACCATTAATTCCTGCATCTAGTGGTATACTTTCACCATAAATTCTTTTTGCCTCTTCTGCAGCTAGTTTTAATGTTTCAACAGATCTATCCATTTCTCCTAATGATTCTTTAATTGGTTTTCCAACTTCTAATGTAATTAATTTAGCTAATTCTTTTTTATTTTTCCTAAGTGATTCATAAGCATCATATAATTTATTTGATACTTTTAAAGCTGACATCTCATCAAGTGATTTTTTAGCTCGATTTGCAGATTCAATTGCATTATTTATATCATTTTTATTAGCTATTGATACTTCATCAACTATTTCATTATTATATGGATTTATTACCTGAATTTTCTCATTTTTAGATACTTTTTCACCATTTATTAACATATCCATTTTTAACAATCCCTAATAATTTAAGTATTTAATTATATCTTCAACTTTATTGTTAAAATTATTGACTTCAGTTGAATTGATTTCATTTGTAAACTCATTTAAATAGTTTCTATATATAAAAATAGCTATTATAACTATTAAAATAATTCCACCAAATAATAAAATCATTTCTGCTGCACCTTGACCGTTTTTATCATTTAAAAATTTTTTAATCATTTAAACCACTAAAATATAAGTAAACTACCTGCAAAGTTTGAAATTATATAAAAAATTGAATATGCTACAATTGTTAATGGAATAGAAAACTTTAATCCTTTTTTAAAATCCCCATATAATATCAAACCTATAATAAATCCAACTAAAATAGAATGAATTATTACATAGCTTTCAGCAGCAATTACAGCAGTTTTTATTAATTCACTTGATTTACCAAGAGATACAATAAAATTTGAATAAATACTAACCATTCCTAAAGAAAATGGAGTTGCAATAATAGCTGAAATTATTAAAAACATTACAGGCATCATTACAGAAGATTTTCTATCTCGTTTTAAAGCTAACATATCTCTCAAGTCATTTGATACATCTTCGATAACACTAGATAAACTTGTTCCTATTTTCCTACCTTCTAAAATTATTATAAAAACTCTTTTAAGCTCTTTTGAATCTAATCTTTTAACAAAATCATACCATGCATCATCAAAATTTTTACCCATTTTAATTTCTAAAATGGTTCTTTTAATCTCATCATATAATGGGCCTTGACCATAAGTTGAAATACTTTCCATTGCATTTTCAAAACTTAATCCAACTCTTAAAATAGCTGAAAGTTGCCTTAGAAAATCTGGACTTGATTGTTCTATTTCATTTATTCTTTGTTCTTTTTTAATTAAAATATAAGATATTAAGCTTGGTAAAATTAAAAATGGAGAAATTAATAAAAAATAATTTAAATTAAATATTGAAATTAAAATTAATAATAATATCTCTAAAGTAAAAATAGCTATTATTAGAAGACTTAATATATTTGTAGAACTTATTGAGATTCCACCAGATAATAAAAAGTCTTGGAGTTTATTTAAGTGTTTTTCTGAAATTTTATTTTCAAAATAATCAGATAGAATATAAAATTGATTCATAAGATTAGTAATACTTAATTACATATAAAGTATTACTTATAAATGAATACAATTTAGCTATTTTTAATCAATAATATGTTCTAAATTTCCAATAATTTTACCTTTATTTTGAATATGAATTGTATCTTCAATTCTAATACCAAATTCATCTTCTAGATAAATTCCAGGTTCAACTGTTATAACCATATCTTTTTCAATTATAGTATCATCTTTAGTTGAAAAGTTAGGACTTTCATGAATATCTAAACCTAAGCTATGGCCTGTAGAATGTATAAAATTATCTTTATATCCATAATCTGATATTATATCTCTTGCAACCTTATCAATATCTGAACATTTGAGTCCTGGTTTAATAGCTTTAATAGCTTTATTATGTGCTTCTAGGACAATTTCAAAAATTTCATTTTCTTTTTCTGATGAGATGATAGTTCTCGAATTATCAGAACAATACCCTTCAAACTTTGCACCCCAATCAACTAAAGTTAAATCTTCTAATGGAATGTTTTGAGGAATAGAATGTGGAAGAGAAGATTTTTTACCTGTTGCAAAAATTGTATCAAAAGATTCTTTTTGAGCGCCATGAAATCTCATAAGTTTACCAAGTTCATAAGAAAGTTCTGCTTCAGTTTTATTTTTATTATTTAAAATATCTAATTGTTTAAAAGATTTTTGAGCAATTTCTGCAGCTTTAGTAATTTTTAAAATTTCTTCTTTTGATTTAATCATTCTTTCATTATTTACAAATGTTTCAATATCTAAATTAAAATCATTTTGAAGTTTTTTATAAGTAGCTATATCTAGACTTGGTTCAATGGCTATTTTAGATATATTTTCACTTTTTAAAAGTTCATTCATTTTAGAAAAAGACTCAAATTCAACAATATCAATTGAAGAAGAATTTTTAGCATTTTCCATATCCATTTTTGATGTGAAAATTATAGGATCTTCTTTTATAATACAAAACGCAAAACTAGTTGGAAAATAATTAGATATATAAGCTATATTTGTGAATTGGCCTAATAAATATCCATCATAATCTTTTTCATCCATTTTCTTTAAAATGTTTTTAATATGTTGATTATTCATATATTTTCCTCCTTTTAAAAAAATTAATCTTGATTATTATTTTATTGATAATGATAAATAAATTTTTATTAAAAATAATAATTGATTTAATATAGTAAAAATTAATATAAAGAAAATTTTGAAGTTGAATAAGAAAATAAAACTAAAAAACAACTGAAAAGATTTATATAAGAATTATAATAACTTATTACGTGGAATCGCTTATGATTTCACAGGAGGTAAAATGTCAAAAGAAACTTTAGAAAAGTTCTTGATTATCTTAAAATTGACCATCGAGATAATCAAAGAACTTATAAAGTAGTTAGGGGGTGACCCCTAATTACAATTTTCTAAAGTTAATTATATATTTTTAAATATATAAGTTTTTTGATAGATTTTCCTCCAATTTTTTAAAAACAAATAAATTTTACAGCATTAAAACAATAATAATCTTTAAAAAATATTATATTAATGACTAAAAATTGATTAAATATAATAAAAATATATACAACAATATAATTATTGTTTAAAAAGAAAAATAAGCTTAAAAACAACTGAAAAGATTTATATAAGAACCATAATAACTTACTACGTAGAATCAAATCGATTCTACAGGAGGTGAAAATATATCAGAACAAAGTTTGAAAAAGCTCTTAACTATCTTAAAGTTAGGCATTGAGATAGTAAAAGAGCTTATAAAATAGTGAGGGATAATCCCTTACTAATAATTTCAAACTTAATTATATATCTAAAAATATATAAAATTTTTGATAGATTTTCCTCCAATTTTTTAAAAATAAATAAATTTTACAGCATTAAAACAATCCTTATTTAAAAAAATATTCCATTAATAGCTAAAAATTGATTAAATATAATAAAAATAGATATAACCATGATTTTAATCTCAAAAAAGAAAATTAAGCTTAAAAACAACTGAAAAGATTTATATAATAACTATAATAACTTACTACATAGAATCAAATCGATTCTACAGGGGGTGAAAATATATTAAAAGAAAATTGGTTCAACTCTTAACTATCTTAAAGTTAGCTATTGAGATAGTAAAAGAGTTGATAAAATAATAAGGGGTTTCCCCTTATTATTAATGCCAGTTTTAATAATATATCTAAAAATATATAAAATTTTTGATAGATTTTCCTCCAATTTTTTTAAATGAAATAAAATAAAAATAGCTACTACAAAATCTATTTTAAAATCAATTCACAAATCCTAAAAATAAAAGATATTTATATTATAATATCCATTATTTATAATATGTTTAAATTTACAAGTAATGAATTAAGAGACCTTTTCATTTCTTTTTTAGTTATTTCATTCGGTTTCGCCTTTATTTTCTCAGGACGAAACTTTTCAACTGTTTGGTATTTATTACCAATAGCTATGATAGGAGTGGGTTCAGGATTCATATTACATGAGATAGCACATAAAATTACATCTATGCATTATGGTTATTGGGCAGAATATAAACTATGGCCTACAGGATTATTAATTGCTCTTGTTACTGCTTTTATGGGTTTTTTATTTGCTGCTCCAGGTGCTGTTTACTTTTATGGAAATCATGTAACAAAAAAGGAAAATGGAATTGTTTCTCTTGCAGGACCAGTAACAAATATTTTAATAGCTTTAGTATTTTTATTTTTAGCTATATTGATGAGGCCATTTTTAAATCCAGCAGATGGTATAATAATGATAATATTCCAGACATTTATTATAGGATTTACTATTAATAGCTATTTAGCATTATTTAATATGATTCCTTTTGCAGGTTTAGATGGTTCAAAAGTTATTAGATGGAATCCTCTTATTTGGATAGTTGTTGTAATCATCTCAGGAGCTATGACTTATTTAGGATGGACAAATCAATTGATTCCATTTATTTTAGGATTTTAGATTATGTTTCAAGATAGCCCTATAAAATATTTTAAAGGAACTCATAGAATTATTTCACCTGATGAGACAATAAATAAGTTTGAAAGTAAACTTAAAGCTGCAGGAATTACTAGAGTTACTGAAATTACCGATTTAGATCGTATTAAAATTCCAGTCTTCTCAGCTATTAGACCAACTTCTGAAGAAGGTAGTGTAAGTGTTTATGCAGGTAAAGGAATTAATAAATCCCATGCAAAAGCTTCAGCTATTATGGAAGGTTTTGAAAGGTATTCTGCAGAAAGACAAAATATTGATGATGTATTTTATGGGACTATTAGTGAGGCAAAAGAAAAACACGAAATTATTGAACCTGAACATTTAAATTTAGCTAAAGATTTAAAATTTAATGAAGATACTTCTTTAGAATGGACTTTATCTAAAGATATAATTTCAGATAAGGATTTTTTAATTCCAACAAATGCAATTTATCATCCATATAATTCTGAAAATAATACTATATCTTTATTTAAATCAAATACTAATGGTCTCGCATCTGGAAATAATTTAGAAGAAGCTATTTTACATGGAATATTTGAAGTAGTTGAAAGAGATGCTTGGAGTATTTTTGAGCTTACTAAAAAAAATAAAAAAGAAGTAAAATTAGATACAATTGATAGTGAATTAATTAATGATGTTTTAGAGAAGTTTAAAAATGAATCTATTGATATAAAGTTATTAGATATTACTGTAGATATTGAAATTACTACAATTGTTGCAATTTCAGATGATACATTACTTAAAGACCCTGCACTACTTACTATTGGTGTTGGAACTCATTTAAATCCTGAAATAGCTATTTTAAGAGCTTTGACAGAAGTAGCTCAAAGTAGAGCAACTCAAATTCATGGTGCTCGTGAAGATACTGTTCGTGCTGATTTTATGAGAAAAGCTGGTTATGAACGTATGAAAAAAATAAACAAACATTATTTCCAGGAAAATGAAAATAAAATTAATTTTAATGATTTAAAAAATAAAAGTAAACAATCAATAAAAGAAGATATAGATACATCTATTAGTGAGCTTCAAAAAGCAAATATTAAAAATGTTTTATATGTTGATTTAACACGCAAGGAAGTAGATGTTCCTGTTGTTCGAGTAGTTATTCCAGAATTAGAACTTTATTCAATAGATAGTAGTCGTTTGGGAAAAAGATTTTTAAAAATTTGATTTGATATGAAAGCAATTATTTATACAGGTTTATCCATATCATTTGAAGATGCTAAATCTATTTTAGATTCAGATAATGAAAATGAAATTATTTATAAAACACCAATAAAAAGAGGAGATATTTTAAAAGATTTAAAAGAAAAACCTGATATTATTGGAATTATAGATGGAATTTTCCATAGCTATCCTGCAGTAGCTCATAAAGAAATCTTAGAAGTAATAAATGCTGGAGTTACAGTTGCTGGATCAAGTAGTATGGGTGCTTTAAGAGCATCAGAACTGGATTCATTAGGTATGATTGGCATAGGTTATGTTTATAAGCAATATGCTACAGGTGAGATTACATCTGATGATGATGTTGCTGTAATTTTAGATGGTGAAACATTAGAACAATTATCTACTCCTTTAGTATCAATTGATTATACTTTAAAAGATGCAGTTAAAAATGAGATTATTATAGATTCTGAAAAAGCAGATATTTTAAAAATAGCTAAATCTACTTATTATCCAGAACGTAAAATAGATGAGATTATTAAAAAAACTGATTTAGATAGTAATAAAAAAGAAAAACTATTAGATTTCTTTAAAATTTCCCCAGATATTAAAAACTTAGATGCAAAAGAACTTTTAAATTATATTAAAAGCTGGTTAAATGAAAGATCATAAAATAGAAAAAGTTAAAAGTTTACTTGAAGGTAAAAAAATAGCTATTGCATTTTCTGGTGGAGCAGATAGTACATTACTTGCATATATTGCTAGTAAAGTTTCTAAAGATGTTTTACTTATTACAATTGATAATAATTTAATGCCAACTAATTTTTTAAATGATTCTAAAAAGATAGCTAATAATTTAAACTTAAAACAAGTCATTGTTAAAGATGATTTTTATAGTTTTGATGAATTTTTAGAAAATAAAGATAATCGTTGTTACATTTGTAGAGAAAAAATGTATAAACATATTATCCATGTTGCAAAATCCAATGGTTTTGATATTGTAGCTGATGGAACAAATATTAGTGATTTAGTAGATAATAGGCCTGGAATTTTAATAAATTATAAAAATAATATTTTAAGCCCTTTTGTTTATGGCTGTTTAGAAAGTTATGAAATCCATAAGTGTTTAGATGAACTTAATATTGATTATTTAAAAGCATCTACATGTTTAGCTACACGTATTAGTGGAAATTTAACTAAAGAAGAAATATCTAAAGTTCAATTAGCTGAAGATTTTATTAAAAATAATACTGATTGTGAAATAGTTAAAGTTCGCTTAAAAAATAAACTAGCTATATGTGAAGTAGATAACTTTACTTATTTTTTAGATAAAAACGTCAGAAATAAGATTATTGATTATTTAAATTCATTAGGATTTCAAAAAGTATATTTAAATTTAAGAGAAATTCAAGATAATGAAAAGATTTTCATCGATTGTTTTGAAGATGGAAATTATTATAGTTTCACATATCATCTTCCATATGAAATAAATCTTAATGAAACTTTAAAGATTTTAAAAAATAATAAAATAGTAATTTCAGAAAATGGTGAAATTACAGGTCGAAAATTTAAAAGTAAAAAAGAAGCAAAAGAAGTGTTTTTAAGTGTTTTACCATTATTACGGCGGAAAATTTAATTTCGTTCTTTGTATTTATTTAAAACAATGTCAGGAGTTTCTATATTTTTTTCAAATATTTCTTCATAGATAGCTTCCTCTTCATCCTCTTCATTAAACTGTTTACCATCAATCCCTTTTAAAACGATTTCTTTACCATCAAGTCTAAAATCTATACCATCAGCATTAACATCCATAATTTTAATTTTAATTTCAGATGCTTTATCAAGCTCATCATTAGCTTTTATTTGGTATTTTAAAAATAAGTTTTTATGAGGCATTAATTCATTAATTGTTCTTTTAATAACTGATTCAAATAGTTCAATGAATTTAGAAACTGCAGGAAGGTCATTTCTCCAGTAGTATGCTAGAACAGAATTTAAAACAATTTCATGTTCAATGAAATCCTCATCAATTCTAGCTCTAACACCAATATTGTTTCCATCTACTGTTTTAATGACTAAAATAGGTTTACTATCCATCATATCTTCCAAAAATTATAATAATGCTTTTACGAGATCACTAGCTCTAACAATACCTACTAATTCTCCTTCGACATCAAGAACAGGAATTTGTTCGAAGTTTCCAGCTTTCATCTTTTTAGCACATTCAGAAACTTTGGTTTTTGTATTTGCAGTATCAACCTTTTCAGGAGAAACATCTTTTACAACTTTATCTGTAAATTTAAGATGGTTTTTCTCAATATATAAAACAGAAGTACTATCCCAAGACCATTTATCTCCTTCAGTACCTACAGTAGAGCTGTGTTCAGTCTTCTCAGAAATGATTTCACTTTCTTCAATAAAATCAGTTTCAGTTAAAATACTTGATAATTTTCCAGAGCTATTTAAACCAATAATAGTTTTTAAACCAAATTGCTTCATTATTTCAAAAGCCACATTTAATGGAGTTTCATCCCATGTTGTAGGAACAGCTTTTTGCATATACATTCCAATAGAATCTTCAATATCTAATTTAGTTAATGCAATAGATACTATATCAAAGGAAGTTATAATTCCAACTAATTCAAAATCATCATTAACAACAGGAATTCTTCTAATATCATTATCAACCATTCTTTCAGCTGCAACTTTTAAATCATCATCAGGCTTAACAGTGATTAAATCTCTTGACATTAACATAGCAATTTGTTCTTCATCAGGATTTGTAATTAAATCTGAACGAGTAATTAATCCAACTAATTTAGTTGAGTCACCTTTTACAACTGGAATTGCTGAAATATTTTTCTTTCTTATTATTTCAAGCGCTTTTTCTCTGTTTCCAGGAACAGATACACTAACAACTTTTTTCGACATTGCTTTTTTTACTAACATATTATCACGACTAATAGTAAAATCTCTTATTTTAATAAATATTTATATAAAAAATATAGTTTAAAAAAAAATAGTGAAGTTAATGAATAACTAAAACAGAACATTTAGCTGCTTTAACAACTTTATCAGCAACACTACCCATTATAAGCCTATCAAATCCGCTTTTACCAGAACTACCAATGACGACAAGATCAATATCCTCTCTATCAATAGTATCCAATATTACATCTGCAGGAGAACCTTCTTCTACTTTTAAAGTAATTTTAACATCACTCTGAACTTCTTCTTTCATTTGTTCTACTTTTTCAAGATTTTTTTCGGTTTCCTTTTTTAACATTTCATTAACATGGTAAATAGTATCATCAGAAGGAAGACCCACGAAATAAGAATTTTCAACTACACTTAAAGCTAAAATCTCTGCTCCAGAAGCTTCAGCTAAAAATAATGCATGTTTTTCAGCCTTTTCTGCGTATTCAGAACCATCAGTTGGTAAAAGTATTTTTTTATACATAATATTCCTCCCATAAATTAAAAATTACTGACATTATTTATTAATAATTGTATCTTTATTTATAATATTTATTATATGTTTCGTTTCACACCTATTAATTATACTTAAATATGGATTTTTAGATAATCTAGTTGATATAAAAATTTCACAAAAATTACCTTCTTTAATAAATGATTTATTTTTAATTAAAGAATTATTCATAGCTAATTTTAAAATGTTTTTAGAGTTAATATAATTATTTGAAGAATTTAACATAGTTTTAAAAGTAAATTCTAATTCTCTAAACATATTAGGTGAATTAACCATTACATTATCAGTTCCTATACTAAGTGACAAATTTTTATTTAGTAGTTTTTCTAAAGGTGGAATCCCACAACTTAAAGCAGAATTAGCTCTTGGACAAATTGTAATGTTAGTATTTTTATTGATTAAGTTTAAATCATTATTAATTGGATTGGTAAAGTGAACTAATTGATTAAAATTATTTTTAATTGCTAATTCAACCTCAGAATGTTGATGTTTACTAATTGAATTATTTTGTGCTTTGACAGTTTCAGCTACATGAATTGATGAAATTTTATTATTTTTAAAGCATTCCTCTGTAATTAAATTAGCTACCTCTTGTGATATTTCTCCAAAACCACTAGGTGCAATTCCATCAGCTACTTTTAAAAGTTTTCGGATAGCTATTTTAACTTTTTTTAGGTCTGGATCATTTTCATGAAATAAATTATCCCTAGCTAAAATGATAGGTTTAATTGGAATATCCTTTGAAGCTTCTTTAAGCAGTTTAACACCCTTTAACCCACCTTCTCTATAATCTATAAAATGACTTGTTCCAGATTGAACCATTTCATTTAATGATTCTTTCATAGCATTTATTATATCAATATCTTCTGCATTTTCTAAAGCTAAATGTTTAATACCATTAGGAGGTTTAACTACCTCATCAAATGATAAACCATAACCTTCATCTTTAATAATTGAATCTCCAATATGAGTATGAGAATTAATTAATGTTGGTGCAACAATGGAATTACTTGCATCAATTATTTCACCTTCTAAAATATCTTTTGAAATTTCTATGATTTTTCCATCATCAATTAAGATATTTTCTTTTAAAGGAGTTAAAGTAGAATCTTTTAAAATAATTCCATTAGCTATTGTAATCATTACAAAAATATATAGCTGACATTTTATATAATTTTAATTAATATTAAGAACTTTTTTATAAAATTAATTGAGATGATTATTATCAATAAAGAAGAAATTAGATATTTTTACAGAAACATTGTTCAATCAGGAGATGTTTATCGTATAAAATATAAAAATAAGGATTATGGAGAATTTAAAAAATTATCAGATGCCTTATATGAAAGAGATTGTCTTTTTTATTGTAATTTCGATTATGATCTTCTTGTTGAATGCGATTTAGAAAATAAATATGAAAATAAAGACCTTCCACCTTTTCCAAAAGAAAGACCAAAAGGTAGAATAAAAGGAATACAAATGAATAAACAAGAAAGAGAAGGGAAAATAGAATTTGATCATTCAAAAGGGAAATTCTATATAAGAAAAGGAGATAGAATAATAGGTTACTACGATACAATGACTGAAGCTTATTATGTTAAAAAAAGTTTAAAATAATAATTTTAAGTAGGATTATGTAAAATATAATCCCACTACATATTTAAGTATTCATTTAAAGATCTAACTTCAAGTTTATTGTTTTGAATAGCTTCAATTGCATTTAGTGCTGCTCTTGCTCCTGCTAAAGTTGTAACATATGGAATTCCAAGTTCAATTGCCATTCTTCTTATAGTATAACCATCTTTTGCAGATTGTTTTCCTTCTGAAGTATTAATAATTAAATCAATTTGCTTATCTAAAATAGCTTCACGAATATTTGGAGATCCTTGTGATACCTTTTTAACCTTCTCAATATCTATTCCTTTAACAGAATCTGCAGTTCCACCAGTAGCTACAAGTTTAAAACCTAATCTATTAGCCTTCTCTGCAATTGTTTGGATTTTCTTTTTATCATGTTCTTTTACACTTATAAAAATCTTACCTTCTTTAGGTAAATCCATTCCTGCAGCTAGCTGAGATTTATAAAATGCCATTCCAAAGCTTTCATCTATTCCAATACTCTCACCAGTTGATTTCATTTCAGGTCCTAATATTGTATCAGATTCTGGTAATTTTAAAAATGGGAATACTGATTCTTTTACAGCTACATGATTTATTTTGATTTCTTTTGTAAGATTAAAATCCTTTAATTTTGATCCTGTCATAATCCAAGTAGCTACTTTTGCAAGTGGTACTCCAATAGCTTTACTTACAAATGGAACAGTTCTACTTGCTCTAGGATTTGCTTCAATAATATAAACCATTTCTTCATCTAGTTTAACTGCATATTGAATATTCATTAATCCTTTAACTTCAAGTTCTAAAGCTAATTTACGAGAATATTCACGAATGATATCTAAAATATGTTCTGGAATAGTTTGTGGCGGTATTACACATGCTGAATCACCAGAATGAACTCCTGCTTCTTCAATATGTTCCATAATTCCAGCTATAAATACATCTTCACCATCAGATAATATATCTACATCTAATTCAATTGCATCTTCTAAAAATTTATCTACTAAAATAGGATGTTCTGGTGAAACCTTTACAGCTTCTTTCATATACTCTTCAAGCTCATCATTATCATAAACTATTTCCATAGCTCTTCCACCTATTACATAAGATGGTCTAACAAGAACTGGGAAATTGATTTCTGAAGCGACTTTTTTAGCTTCTTCATAAGAATTTGCAAGTCCATATGGAGCTTGATGAATGTTTAATCTATTAAGTAAGTCACTGAAAAGTTTCCTATCTTCTACCATATCAATGCTTTTATATGGAGTTCCTAAAATTTTAACTCCTGCATTTGCAAGTGGTACAGCTAAGTTGATTGATGTTTGACCACCAAATTGTACAATTACTCCATATGGTTTTTCTTTATCAATAACATTCATTACATCTTCAAATGTTAATGGTTCAAAAAATAGCTTATCAGAAATGTCATAATCAGTACTTACAGTCTCAGGATTATTATTTATTAAAATTGTTTCAATATCTTTATCTTTTAATGCTAGTGATGAGTGAACACAGCAATAATCAAATTCTATTCCTTGACCTATTCTAATTGGCCCTGCTCCAATAATTACAATTTTCTTTTTATTACTTGATTGAAGCTCATTACCAATATCATAGCTACTATAATAATATGGTGTTTTAGCTTCAAATTCAGCTGCACAAGTATCTACCATCTTATAAGATGTACTTACATTTAAAGTATTTGATAAATTTCTTATATATTCTTCTGTTTGATTAGATAATCTAGCTAATTTATTATTTGAAAATCCTAATTGTTTTGCTTTTCTAAAGAATTTAGAATCTTTTAAGTTCTCTTCAGATATTTTCTTTTCAAAATCAACAATATTTTTAATTTTATATAAGAAGAATGAATCCATATTAGTAAGTTCTTGTAATTTATCAATAGTCATTCCATCTTTAATAGCTTTATAAATTTGGAAAAATCTATCATCTGTTGGATTTATCAAATCATCTTCTGTATAATCGATTTCTTCAAAACCCATATATCCCATATCAAGAGATCTAATAGCTTTTTGGAGTGCTTCTTCTAGTGTTCTACCAATTGCCATTACTTCTCCTGTAGCTTTCATTTGAACTCCAATTTTTCTATTGATTCCTTTAAATTTATCAAATGGCCATCTTGGAATTTTTACAACAACATAATCAATAGCTGGTTCAAATGATGCTGGTGTTTCTTTTGTTATATCATTTTGAATTTCATCTAATGTTAGGCCTAATGCGATTTTTGATGATATTTTAGCTATTGGATAACCTGTAGCTTTAGATGCAAGTGCACTACTACGACTTACACGAGGATTTACTTCAATAACTTTGTATTCTCCTGTTTCAGGATTAACTGCAAATTGTATATTACATCCTCCTTGAATACCAAGAGCTCTGATGATTTTAATAGATGCATCTCTTAAGCTTTGTGCTTCTGTGTCATTGAGGTTTTGTGCTGGTGCAACAACGACACTTTCACCTGTATGGATTCCCATAGGATCAATATTTTCCATATTACAAATAATAATACAAGTGTCTTCTTTATCTCTCATTACTTCATACTCAAATTCTTTCCATCCTAAAACAGATTCATCTATAAGAACTTGATTAATAAAACTCATATCTAGACCGTGGCGTGCAATTTCAATAAGTTCTTCTTCGTTTGTTGCAACTCCTCCACCAGTTCCACCAAGTGTAAATGCTGGTCTAACAATTACAGGATATCCAATATCTTCAACTGCTTTTATTGCATCTTCAATACTTTCAACTGCATGACATTTAGGAATTGGTTCATTTAATTTATTCATGAAATGTCCAAATAAATCCCTATCTTCAACGTCTTTAATTGTTTGAACATTAGAACCTAAAACTTTAATGTTATCAAGTAATCCTAAATCTCCAAGACCAGTAGCTATATTTAAACCTGTTTGTCCACCCATAGTAGGTAATATTGCATCAACATTTTCTTTTTCAATAATTTTTGCAACAATTTCTGGTGTTAATGGTTCTGCATAAACTACATCAGCCATATCTAAATCTGTTTGAATTGTAGCAGGATTACTATTAATTAAAACAGTTTCAATTCCTTCTTCTTTAAGTGATTTACATGCTTGTGAACCAGAATAATCAAACTCTGCAGCTTGACCAATTTGAATAGGTCCAGAACCAATTATAAGTACTTTTTTAATATCTTCATCAATAGGCATTGTAATCCTCATTTAAATAATTAGTATTCATCCATCATTTTAGTAAAATCATCAAATATAAATCTTGTATCATTTGGACCAGGCCCAGCTTCAGGGTGGTACTGAATACAAAGCATAGAAAGTTCTTTATGAGAAATTCCTTCACTAGTACCATCATTTAAGTTAACTTGTGTAAGTTCCAAATCTGTATCAGATAAAGATTCTTTATCAATTGTAAAACCGTGATTTTGAGAAGTCATAAACACTTTACCAGATTCTAAATCTTTTACTGGTTGGTTTGCCCCTCTGTGACCAAACTTCATTTTATAACTTTTTGCACCAAAAGATTTAGCTATTAACTGTTGACCCATACATATACCAAATAAAGGTAATCTATTAGCTATTTTTTGAACTGTAGAAATTGTTTCACTTACTCTATCAGGATTTCCAGGCCCACAAGAAATCATAAGTCCTTGTGGAGAATAATCTAAAATTGTTTTATAATCAGTATCATAAGGGAATAATGTAATTCCAATCTCCCTATCTAAAAATGAGTTAATAATATTCTTTTTAACACCACAATCAATAATAGCTACTTTTTTATTAAAATCTTCTCCAAAGTTTTTAATTTCTTTAGTTGAAACTTTTGGAACAAGATCAATATCAGTAATATGAGGATGATTACAAGCCATAGCTATTAATTCATCATCATCAGCATTATCAGTAGAAAGTGCACCTCTCATAGAACCAAGTTCACGAATTTTAATTGTTAAATCCCTGGTATCAACTCCACTAATTCCAGGTACTTTAAATTCTTTTAAGAATTCATCTAAAGTTTTTTGAGCTGAAAAATTTGAAACATTTCTGCAAACTTCCCTTACAATAAATCCTTCTGCATGGACTTTATTTGATTGATACCAATCTTCACTAACTCCATGGTTACCTTCTAAAGGATAAGTTGACATTAAAATATCTCCTTTAAATGAAGGATCAGTTAAACTTTCTGTATAACCCGTCATACCTGTTGCAAAAACAACCTCACCAGCAATAGTTGTTTCATGACCAAACCCTTCTCCTTTAATAACGGTTCCGTCTTCTAAAGCTATTTTAGCCTCTATTTCCATTAAATCACCATTAACATAATTATCATCTATCTTTAATATTTATCTTTTTAATATCTAATAAAGATTTACATGAATTATTTTTCTGCGTAAATTATTGCAAAAATATAATATTTATAAGGGACCCCAAGATCTTTAAAACCAATTTCTTTGAGCCATTTTAATTGATCTAAAAGTGTACTTGGTTTATCGAATTTTCTACGTTCATCAGCTACTTTAATATAATCTTTATCTAATGGAGAGTTTAAAATCTTCTGATTTAAATTATATTTAAATATGTTTTCAAGTTTTTCAGATGAACTTAAAACTTGGTCTGCATTTATAAAAATTCCATTACTTTTTAAATAATCAAAACACTTCATGTAAAGTTTCTTTTTATCATCTTCTTCTAGATGATGAATAGATAATGAAGAAATGATAATATCAAAGTCATTATTAAAATCTAAGTTTAAATAATCATCACAAATATAAGTAATGTTTTTATTATCATTAAATCTAATTTTAGCTTTATTTAACATCTCCTCAGATAAATCAACTAAAGTTATATTGGCATTTGGAAATTTATCTAAAATAAACTTTGAAAATAAACCAGTTCCTGCACCTAAATCTAGTACTTTAGGATTATCACCATTGAAATCTATAATTTCTGTAGCTATCCCGTAAAAATCATCAAAACAAGGAATTAAATGTTTTCTATTTTTATCATATTCTTCTGCAGCCTCATCAAACTTTTCTTTAATAGACATTTTATACCTCAATATTTAAACTAAAATTAAGACTTCCTGAAGAGTGAGTTAATGCACCTAAAGAAATAATATCAACATCTAATAAGGCATAATCTTCAATATTTTCATTATTTATTCCACCAGAAACTTCAATTAAAATTTTATCCCTAATATTTAGTTTAGATAATTCATTTAAAACTTCTTTAATTTCTGTAGGACTCATGTTATCAAGCATTACAATATCAGCACCATTTTGAACACATTCAATTGCATCATTTAATGTTTCAACTTCTATTTCAATCTTTTTAGAAAAACTTATCTTTGATTTAGCTATTTTTAAAGCTTTTAAAGGATTTCCAACAATAGCTATATGATTATCTTTAATTAAAACCATATCATCAAGTGCGAATCTATGAGGATCTGCTCCACCAATTGAAATAGCCATCTTATCAAATTTAGCTATTGCAGGTGATGTTTTCCTTGTTCCTGCAACTGTACATTTTGGATTAATTTTTTTTACTTTATTTACAACATTATTTGTATATGTAGCTACTCCACTCATTCTCATAGCTATGTTTAAAACAGTTCTCTCTAAAAGTAGAATTTTTAAAGCATTACCTTTAATTTTAAAGAGTAAATCTCCTTTATTTATTTTTGTAGAATCTTTTTTAAGTTCAAGAATTTCAATATTATTTTCATTAAATATTTCTTGAATGATTTTAGAACCTGCAAAAATACCTTGATCTTTAGATTTTATTGTAGCTATAACTTCTTTTTCATCATTAATTAAAATATTTGAAGTTATATCTCCAAATCCCTCATCTTCTTCTAACATATATTCAATTATCTTCATCATCAAATCACGAAATAGATTATAATTAAATATATTTTTATTTTAAGTGATTATTAAAATTTTTTTATAATTAAAAAATATTAAATTAATTTTATCTTTTTCTACCTAAAAATCTTCTATCTTCAAATAACAAATTTAAAAGTGCAAAAAGCACTGGAAAGCCCATAAATAATATTATTGAAATTTCTGGGAAAATAAAAAATGAAATAATAAAAATTATGAGTAAACTAAATAATAAGAGAAAATGTCTGTTTGTCTCTGATCCTTCATGACCATGAGGTCTTTCTAAACCATTTTCTTTAACAGCTTCATTAAAAAGTTGAAAATAGCTAGTATAAACTAAAATATATAATATATCATAAGCTAATACTGGAACAATTTCTGTAGGATATTCTAAAACCCATTTTGTAAATATAGGTAGAAGTGCTAAGAAGAAT
This sequence comes from Methanobrevibacter sp. DSM 116169, assembly GCF_046197865.1. Lineage (GTDB taxonomy): Archaea > Methanobacteriota > Methanobacteria > Methanobacteriales > Methanobacteriaceae > JAHKLT01. Next base: position 1,550,417 of record NZ_CP166990.1, read on the forward strand.
AAAAAAACTAAGTTTTTCCAAGTTAATTTATTAGTTATTTTATCTATTTTATCAATTAAAAAATGGTGTTTATTCCAAAATGATCCTACAATAAAAAAACTTACAAAAAATATAAAAATAAAGTATAGGAAACTTAAAATAGATTCAAAAGTAAAATCTTTTGGTATTGGAATTTCTAAAACCATAATAGTAATTATTATAGCCATTACTCCATCAGAAAATGATTCAAATCTATGTTTTGATAATTCCATGAATATAATTTAAACATTTTGTAATATATAATTTTATATAAATTCAAGGCAAAATATATAAATAATTCAAATTTTAAAAAATTCTTAGTGATTTAATGGAAATAACATTTTTAGGAACCTCTTCAGCAGTTCCATCAACAAAAAGGAATCATCCTTCTATTGCACTTAAAGCTTTTGGAGAAATTATGCTTTTTGATTGTGGAGAATCAACACAACGTCAATTAGCTTATGCTAAAATTAGTCCAATGAAAATAAGTAAGATTTTCATTAGCCATTTTCATGGTGACCATATTTTAGGTCTTCCAGGACTTATTCAATCAATGGGTTTTAGAGGTAGAGAAGAACCATTAGATATTTATGGGCCTAAAGGATTAAATAGCTTAAAAAATGCAATTTTAAATTTAGGTTATTGTTTAATTGAATTTCCTATTAATTTCCATGAAATAGATACTGGAACTGTTTTAGAAACTGATGAATACTTAATTAATTGCATAAAAACAAAACATAATGTAACTAATCTTGCTTATTCTATTGAAGAGGTTAAAAAACCTCGTTTTTTAAGGAAGAAAGCTATTGAATTAGGTGTTCCAGTTGGACCATTATTTGGAAAACTTCATAAAGGAGAGGAAGTTGAAGTTAATGGAAAAACTATAAATCCAGAAGATGTACTTGGAAATCCTCGAGATGGTAAGAAGATCTCATATTCTGGTGATACTACCCCATGTGTTGAAATGATTGAAATAGCTAAAAATAGTGATATTTTAATTCATGAATCTACATATATATTAGAAGATCAAGATAAAGCAATTCAAAATGCTCATTCTACATCTCATGATGCAGCTAGTATTGCAAAAGAGGCAGGGGTAGATAAACTAATATTAACACATATTAGTACAAGATATACTGATGATGAATTATTACTTAAACAAGCTAAAGAAGTTTTTAATAATAGCTATTTAGCAAATGATTTTATGAAAGTTGAGTTATAATATGGAAATAATTACTATTGATAATTTAGTTTATCAGTTACTTTTTACTGTAATAACCATAGCAATTACAATAATACTTGTAAAAGCTATTAAATTTATTTGTAATAAGATGGAATCTAAATCTAATTTAAATATTACATTAGTTGATTTGATAAGTGATTTAATAACATATATTATCTATATTGCTGCTTTAATTGCAATTTTTGATATTTTTGGAATTAATTTAACAAGTATTTTTGTAAGTATTGGAATTGCGGGAATTACACTTGGTTTTGCTGCTAAAGATATTATATCAAATGTAGTTTCTGGAATTTTCTTAATTAGTGATAATAATGTTAAAATAGGAGATACTATACAAGTTGATTCTATTAAAGGTAAAGTAAAAAAGATAAGTTTTAGAACAACTACAATTGTCGATAATAGTGGTCTTGAATCTGTTATTCCAAATTCTATTTTATCTAATAAAACATATACTAAATTTAATAAATATGAAGATTTAAGAGTTGATTTAATTGCAACAATCCCATTAGAAAACAATATTGAAGTCTTTAAAGAGAAAATCTTAAATAAAATAAATAACATTAATGAAATTAGTAAAAAGAAAAATCCAAATATTTTTTCTCAAAAAATTACAGAAGAAGGAATTATTGTAAAAATAAGTTTATGGGTAAATGATCCTTCAAAAATTGATAGTATAAAATTACAAGTTACAAATGATGTTAGTTCATTAATTAACAATTATAGGAATGATTATAATGAATAATAATATTAAAAATGAAATTAATGATTTAAAAAAAGAAAAAAATGCAATTATTTTAGCTCATAATTATCAGCCAAAAGAAGTTCAAGAAATAGCTGATTTTCTAGGAGATTCTCTTGAATTATGTATTAAAGCATCTCAATTAGATGATAAAGATATTATTATTTTCTGTGGTGTTGATTTTATGGGAGAAACAGCATTTATTTTAAATCCAGACAAGAAAATAATCATTCCAGATTTAGATGCAGATTGTCCTATGGCACATATGACTACTGGAGAAGAGGTTAAAGTAGCTAAGAAAAAACATCCTGATGCTGCAGTTTGTCTTTATGTAAATAGTTTAGCTGATGCAAAGCAATATGCAGATACATTATGTACTTCATCAAATGTTGTAAAAGTTATTGAAAGTTTAGACGAAGATGAAATATTATTCGGCCCAGATAATAACTTAGGAGAATATGTTTCTTCTAAAACTTTTAAAAAGATCATTCCTATTACAGATGAAGGATATTGTTATGTTCATAAAAAATTCACAGTACAAGATATTGAAACTAAAAGAAAAGAACATCCTGATGTTGAAGTTATTTGTCATCCAGAATGTGATAAAGTAGTTCAAGATAAATGTGATAAAGTAATGAGTACTGGTGGAATGATTAACTATATCTTAGATAGTGATAAAAACGACTTTGTTTTAGGTACTGAAATTGATATCGCATCAAGAATTAATCTTTTAAATCCAGATAAAAATATCATCCCATTAAGAGATGATGCTATTTGTGATTCAATGAAAATAATCACATTAGAAAAAATTAGAGATTCCTTAAAAAACGAGGAACCACTTATTAAATTACCTGATGAAATAGCTAAAAAATCTTTAAAAGCTGTTAATCATATGCTTGATGCATCAAAAAATTAATTAAAATCTTCAAGAAAACTAGATAAGAAGATTTCCATTTCAATTTCTTCTCTAGCTACATAATCTTCTAATTTTACTTTTGATTCTTCTGATTCAAATGGGAAAAATTGTTTATCATAATACATAGTTAAAAATAGATTATTTCCCTTTAATTCAGTATCTTCATTTAGATTTTCATTAAGAATTTTAAGTTTATCTAAATTTAAATCAGATATTTTATATTTAACATATCCTTTATCTTCATTATAACCATAATCTTCAATACTAACTTTCATTTTAATCAACTTTTGATAAAAATTCTTTTAATTGCTTTTCAACTTTTAAAATTTCACTTGAACCTACATGTCCCATTAAAGAATCATAAATAGCTAAAGTGGAATTTTTAATCATTTTATGCATTGGAATGGCGTCAAGTTCTGGTGGGAAATATTGATCTTGATTAATTGCTACAATAAAAACAGGAATTTTAATATTATCTAATTCATTTTCAATATCATAGCTATGACATGCATTATTTCTATAAACTATATCATTTGCATCATCTGTTGAGCCGTCAATAGCTAGTTCCTCTATTCCTTCATCAATTTCTTTATTTGATAAATCTCTATAAAATTGTCTAGATAATCCTAATGTATACATTGATTCATTAGCTAATTTTAAAGTTTTTGTAAGTGGTTTATCATATTTTCCATCATTATATTCTGGATCTGATAAAATAATATCATTCATAATTTTAGATGATGCATAATTATGTCCAGCTACTTTATAGCTTGATACTAATGATATTGCAAAATCTGCATAATCAGGATATTTAGAAATTAAACTTAAAGCTATAAATCCTCCCATAGAATTACCAATAACTCCTTTAATATGATTTATATTAAATTTTTCTTTTAAAAATTCTTTTTGAAAATTAACCATATCTTCTATAGAATATTTTGGAAAATCTGATTTTAAATTTGTAGTTGATGGACAAGCAGATTCAGGAGATCCAAGTCCAGATATACAAATTAAAAAGTATTTTTCATAGCTTAAAAGAGCATTTTCAGAAATTAAATCCTGAATTCTTCTAATAGATCCAAAATCTCCACTTGAACCATGACAATATAAAATTGCATTTATAATATTTCCTTTTTTATCTAATTTAGGATTACCTAATGTTATATATTCAACTGGAAGGTCCTTTAGTGTTTTTCCACTTGAAAATTTAAATTCATTAAGCTTAAATTTTGATGGATTAGAAAATAATTCTTCACTCAAATAATCACCATTCATTAAATCATATATTTGTTTTTTAAACTTAATAAAATTATAATAATTATGACATTATTATTTGTTCGAGCATATAAAAACAAGTTTTATATAGTATAACGAACACAATATATATTGTGACTATTACTTTTATAAAGAAAAATATTTTTGATATTTTATTTGTATTTAAACACTCCTCCCTTAGTTTTGAGTAATAGTCACATAAAATGGTTAGGATTCAAAATTCATTTTTTGAATCACTAGCCCAATTATGAAAAAATATATAAAATCTAATTTTCAAATAATTTTATAATGAAATACAAAGTTTTAGAAAGTCCAGATAATGAAAGTAGCTATGAAATTGTAGAAGAAGCACTTAGGAAAAAAGCTACAATAATTATTTATGCATGCTGTAAAGTAATTTATGAAGGTAGGGCTTTAAGTCAACTTAATTGGGGAGAACGTATTATATTAATTAAGCCTGATGGCTCTTTTTTAATTCATCAAGAAAAAAAAGTTGATCCTGTAAATTGGCAACCTCCTAAATCAAGAACAAGAACCTTTTTAAAAGATGATAATCTCTTCTTAGAAAGTCATAGAAGAACTCCTAAAGAAATGCTTAATGTAGAAATAAAAAAAGTTCATTTTATAAATTATGCACTAGTTGAAGATTACGAAGAGTTAGAAATAGCTGGTTATGAAAAAGATATGGGAGATATGATTATGAAAAAACCCCATATGATAGAAGAAGGATTTAAACCAACTGTTCGAGAATATAGTACAGAACATGGATTTATCGATATTTTAGGAAAAGATAAAGATAATAATTTAATGGTTATTGAACTTAAATGTAGAAAAGCTGGAGTAAGTGCTGTTAAACAGCTGAAAAGATATTTATCTGACTTTGAAGATGAAAATAATGAATTATTAAATGATACCAATTGTAATAAAAAAGATATTAGAGGTTTACTTGTAGCTCCATCTATTGGAGAAGATGCAAAAGAATTAATAGAAGAAGAAGGCATTGAATTTGTTGCAGTCAATCCTCCAAATGAATTAAAAAGTGATAAGAAAGTTACATTAGACTTTTTTTAACTTATCAATTATAAAAATCTTAATATTTCATCAAATGAGATAAAATAAAAGATGTTAAAAATCCTAAAGCCATTAATATTCCTGTTAACTCATGAGTTTCTTTAAATGCTTCTGGAAGCATAACATCAGCAATCATAGAAATTAATGCACCTGCAGATATACCAAGAGCTATACTCAAAATAAAATAATCAGTGCTGGAAAATATTATAAAACTTAATGCAGATGCAATAGTTGCAAGTATTGTAACAAGAATCCATACTCCAATAATATTTTTCCTCTTCCAATTTGCTAATTTCATATTAGTTGATCCTGAAAGGCTTTCAAATAAATTAGTTAAGAATATAGAAATTAATAATGCATAGCTAATAGGCCCTCCAATAAATAATATTAATCCAATAGCTATCGCTTCAGGAATTCCTTCAATTATAGCACCAAAAACTGCAGTTAAACTTTCTGTTTGATATTTATTATAATATTTATTAAATTTATTTTTATAAACATTAGATACCATATTTTTAATATTACTCTTATTACTAGATTTTTCTTGATTTTTAATAGTTAAATTGTTAATAAATATATCAAATATTGTAAAAAGAATTGCTCCTATTAAAAAACCAATACTTGTTGAAAAAATCCCCCCATAGCTAAAAGCTTCTAAAAGAATTTCAAAACATACTGCAGAGCTTAAAATTCCTGCACTAAATGTTATAAGTGAAGCTATTATTTTACGAGGAACTTTAAAATAAGACCCTATAATTCCTCCAATAATTAGAGAAAAAGATCCTAAAAATCCCCAAAGAGCAGCGTGTAAAAAATTAATTGCCATAAAAATAACTAATCCTATTTTAAAATATTATTATTCTTATTTATTTTTTAAGCTATTTTCAAAATTTTCAAGTTCTTTTTTATGATGATTTAATGTAAATTCATTAGCAGGCTCAGATTTTGTTACATGGCAGTCCTTCTCAAGTTTATAAATTAAATAATCTTCACCATCTAATTTTACAGATTCGTTATCATCTAATAAATCTAAATTATCAATTTCTTTTGTAATAGTATTAAACTCATTTTCTTCTAATTCAGTAACATCTTTTATAGGCATTTTTTGAATTTCTGGATTAGTAGCATACGAAATAGCTACAAATCCATTGACTTTCTCACTATCTATTTCAAATTCTGCCATTCTAATTTCATTCATTGACATTTTTACATGTTCACAAGTACTTTTAGTAAGAGGAATTTCATTAGATAAACCTATTTGATTTATTTTATAATTATTTTCCCAATTTCCAATTTTATAAATTGCATAGTTAATATTATCTGCTTTTATCTCATTTTGATTATTTTTTTCGTTCATATTATAGCCCAAAAATTTATAGTTAAATATATATTTTTAAATAATTTAAATATTATATTATATTTAAAGATAAACTTTTTATTATAAAATTAAAAATTATAGTAATATGGGGGTTAATTTGTGAAAAAATGTCCTAAATGTGGAAATCCTAGTTATGATGGTGCACCAACCTGTGGTAATTGCGGCTATAAATTCCCAAAGCCAAAATCTGAGAAAAAAGAAGTTAAAAGTAATGATGAAGATGTTGTTTCAATTATAAAAGAAAATAAAATTGTTATTGGAGCAATATTAATTATAACTATTATTGCAATATGTGCAATTGTATTAAGTGGTAGTGGAAATCAAAATAATAATGAATCAGTGAGTAGTGTTCTTAACTACACAGCCAATGATGTTTCATTTAATTATCCATCAACTTGGAATCTTACAAATTTAACTGATGCAGATCACGACGATGCAGCTATTTTTAAGGATAATAAAGATAATACAATTGAATATTATACTGCTAGTGCAGACTCATCTAATTTAAATGATCTTACAACTCAAAGAATAAGTAATGCTCAGTATTATGGTGGTAACATTGAAACTATTGAGAAGGTAACTCTCGATGATACAAATGGTACTGATATATACATGGAAAATGCTGATGGATCTTATACTCGCTATGTATCTTTACTTAAAGATGGCGTGTTTTATGTCTTTAAAATTGACGGTGAAAGTTCAGATTCCGTTAATACTAGTGAAATAACTGATATGTTAAATAGTTTAAAACTTTAAACATATCTCAATTCTTTTTTTATTTTAAAATCTTTAAGGAGGTTTTAATTTGACAAAATTAAAATTAGCTTTATGTCAAGAGAAAGTTCTTGATGATAAGCAGAAAAATATAGAAAAAGCTGTAGAAATGATTAAAAAAAGTGCAGCTGAAAATGTAGATATAGCTATTTTACCTGAAATGTTTACATCTCCTTTTCAAAATGAAAGGTTTGTAGAATATAGTGAAGAATTTAAAAGTAGTAAAACATTAAAAGCTATTTCAAAAGTAGCTAAAGAAGAAAATATTTATGTTCTTGCAGGATCCATTCCTGAGAAGGTCATTGAAGAAGATTCTGAAGAAAAAATATATAATAGTAGCTATTTATTTGATAATAACGGGAAAATATTAGCAAATCACAGAAAAATGCATTTATTTGATATTGATATTCCAGGTAAGGTGCATTCTGATGAATCTGCAGTAATAACACCTGGTGATCATTTTACTGTAGTTGATACAAAATTTGGAAAAATTGGTATGGCTCTTTGTTATGATGTGCGTTTTCCAGAACTTGCAAGAGTAATGGCATTAAATGGTGCAAAAATATTATTTTATCCTGGAGCATTTAATTTTACAACAGGTCCTGCTCATTGGGAATTACTTTTTAGAGCAAGAGCAGTTGATAATCAAGTATTTTGTATTGGAGTAGCTCCTGCAGTTAATGAAGATTTAAAATACCATGCATATGGCCATTCATTAGTTGTTAACCCTTGGGGAACTGTATTATGTGAAGCTGATGAGAATGAAATAATACTTTTCCAAGAAATAGATTTAAAAGAAGTAGATGAAATAAGAGAACAAGTCCCTACTTTAAAAAATAGAAGAAGCGATTTATATGAAGTAAAATTTAAATAATTTACTTCATTTTATCTAATCTTTCTACAAACCATTTTTCTTTTCCAGGATTCTTTTTAGATAATAAATCAATAGCTTGATTTAAAATTCTCATTTCATTATCTGTATCTCGTTTTTTACGATAAATAATAGCTAATCTTTTATATGGAACATCTTTATTTGATTCTTTTTTTACATGTTCTTCATAATCTTTAATAGCTTCATCGATATTTTCTTTTTCTAAATCTTTAATATCTTTTAAAGGCTTTCCAGTATTTTTAGATACTACTTCTCCTTTCATGGATTTTTCAGCCTTTTTAATAGCTTTATTACATGATTTTTTAAAGTCTTTATCTTTTTCTTGGCGTCTTGCTTTTTTAATAAGAGCTAATGATTCTTCAGTTGCAATATCTCCTAATGCATAAACAGTAGCTAATCTAACACCCCAATCATCATCCCCAATACCTTGAGCTAAAACATCTATTTTATCTTCAGCTTTAAGTTCGCCTAATGTACGTACAGCTACTTTACGAACTCCAAAATCATCATCTGTTACTGCTTCTGAAAACAAATCAATTATTCTAGGGTTTCCAGTTTCTTTTAATGCATGTGCTAAAAGTCTTTTGTTTTGACCTGTTTCTGTTTCAAATTTGGCGATTAATTTATCCATTGCAATATCACCCATATTTCCCAAGATTTTTCCAGCTTGAAATCTAATTGGGGCACTTTCATCTGTTGTAGCTTCGATTAATGGACCAATAGCTATTTCATCATTAGTTCCTTCTAATGCATTAATAGCTTCTTTTCTTACTTTAACATCATCATTTTTAAGATTTTTAATTGCTTCTTCTATTGTAACCATAATATCACTCTTTTTTAATAGGTTGGCGTATAATTGTTTTAAGTTTTTCTGGATTTGCACGTCTAATATCACTTAAATAAATTTCATGATGCAATCCATTGAAAGAATAATCATTGTTTTCAATTTCATTATGTAATTTTGAAACTGTTGGGCCTTCATCTTTAAAAGGGCCAATGTGCATTATTTGAGCTGATAATCCTTCATTTAATTTAATAAAATTTAAGACATCAATTGAATTTAAATCTTTCTTTTGTTGAACTTCATCAATTGCCATTTTAATATGTTCTTCATCAACAAAGTCAGGTTGCATCACTAAACTATTCCATTTCCAATTAGATTTATTTCCAGTTAAATAGTCATCCATATTATCTGCATACCATAATCCTTCTAAAGGCATTACAACATAATCTTTATTAAATTCTTTTTTCATAATAAACTTTGTTTTAAAAGAAACACTCATCAATGCTTCAATTGCATCTCGATATTCTTTTGATGTATTTGGATCACCTTTACCTTCAATTGATAAATATTTCATCTTAGGAACATCAACAAAAGAAACTTTATCCTTTTTAGCAGAATAAAATTCTTTAAATTCTTTTTTAAAATCAGTTTTAGACATGAAAACACCAAAAATTAATATATTAATTTATATTTTAATCATTTAAATATTTTATAAAAAAAAGAAAAAGTAGTTGTATTAATGTACAACCAAAACAGAACATTTTGCTTTTGTTGTTACATTATCTGCAACACTACCTAAAATAAGTTTATCAAAACTTGATTTACCAGTACTACCAATAACAATTAAATCAATTTCACCCTTATCAGAAGTATCTAATATTTCTTGAGCAGGATTTCCTTTAGCAATTTTAGGGGTCATTTTTACATTACCAGTATCCATAGCATAAATTTCATCTATTATTCTATCAGCTTCTTTTTTCATTAAATCTTCTATTTCAGATATAGCTTCTCCAACAGATGCTTCAATAAATGGATTGGTTTCAACTGTAGTCATTACAATGATTTCTGCTCCCATACTATCAGCAACAAATAAAGCTTCTTTTGCTGCTTTTTTAGCTATTTCTGATCCATCTATTGGTAATAAAATTTTTTTATACATTTTTCACACCTAAAAAAATTAAATATTCTTTATTAATTATATGTTTATTAGTTTAACTACATATATTTTGGGATTTAAATAGCAAATAATTTATTATAGTATTTTTATAATTGAAAATGTGTTTATTTGAATGAATTTTTAAAAGAATAATTTTATATCTTATTATATTCAAAAATAAGATTAATGTGTAAATATGGAGGTTTATTTTAAATGTTTAAAAATAAAATTTTTATATTTTTTTTGGTTTTAGTTTTTTCTGTAGGTTTAGTTTCAGCAGAAGAAATTAGTGATATAGGAGAATTGGATTCATTTGATTTTTATTCTGATGATCTTGAAATTAATGATGAAATGAAGACATATTCTGTTGCTGGTAATTTTACTTGTTTAGAACAAGAAATAATTAGTAAAGAAGTAGTTGATCTTGAAGGTAAAACAATTTTATATAATGATACAGGAAAATATGCTAATGGTATAAGTATTAATAAGACTGTTACTATTAGAAATGGTGTTATTGATGGAAACAATGAAGTAAGAATTTTCAATATTGTAAGTGGTGGTAATTTAATTTTAGAAAACATAACACTACAAAACGGACACACAAATAGTAATGGTGGAGCAATCAACAATAATGGTAATGTTACTATAAGTAATTCTACACTAAATAACAACAAAGCAAACAGTCATGGTGGAGCAATCTACAATAATGGTGGTAGTGATTTTAATATAAGTAATTCTACATTAAATAACAACAACGCAACACTTGATGGTGGAGCAATCTACAATAATGGTAATGTTACTATAAGTAATTCTACACTAAATAACAACATCGCAAACTATTATGGTGGAGCAATCAACAATAATGGTAATGTTACTATAAGTAATTCTACATTAAATAACAACACCGCAAACTGGTATGGTGGAGCAATCAACAATAATGGTAATGTTACTATAAGTAATTCTACATTAAATAACAACAAAGCAAATATGGGTGGAGCAATCTTCAATAGTGGTGGTGATTTTACTATAAGTAATTCTACATTAAATAACAACACCGCAAACGAATGGGGTGGAGCAATCGTCAATAGTGGTGATTTTACTATAAGTAATTCTACATTAAATAACAACAAAGCAAACAGTAATGGTGGAGCAATCTACAATAATGGTAATGATTTTAATATAAGTAATTCTACATTAAATAACAACAACGCAAACAGTCATGGTGGAGCAATCTACAATAATGGTGGTAATAATTTTAATATAAGTAATTCTACATTAAATAACAACAAAGCAAACAGTAATGGTGGAGCAATCATCAATACTGGTGGTGTTTTTACTATAAGTAATTCTACATTAAATAACAACACCGCAAGTAGTGGTGGAGCAATCTACAATAATGGTAATGATTTTACTATAAGTAATTCTACATTAAATAACAACAAAGCAAACTGGTATGGTGGAGCAATCTACAATAATGGTAATGATTTTAATATAAGTAATTCTACATTAAATAACAACAACGCAAGCGGTTGGGGTGGAGCAATCTACAATAATGGTAATGATTTTAATATAAGTAATTCTACATTAAATAACAACAACGCAAGTAGTGGTGGAGCAATCTTCAATAATTATGGTGGTGATTTTACTATAAGTAATTCTACATTAAATAACAACAAAGCAAATATGGGTGGAGCAATCTTCAATAGTGGTGGTGATTTTAGTATTAGTAATTCTACATTAAATAACAACACCGCAAACGAATGGGGTGGAGCAATCTTCAATAGTGGTGATTTTACTATAAGTAATTCTACATTAAATAACAACAAAGCAAATATGGGTGGAGCAATCTTCAATAGTGGTGGTGATTTTACTATAAGTAATTCTACATTAAATAACAACACCGCAAACGAATGGGGTGGAGCAATCGTCAATAGTGGTGATTTTACTATAAGTAATTCTACATTAAATAACAACACCGCAAACGAATGGGGTGGAGCAATCTACAATAATGGTAATGATTTTAATATAAGTAATTCTACATTAAATAACAACAACGCAAGTAGTGGTGGAGCAATCTACAATAGTGGTATTTTGCTTGTGAGTGATTCTTTATTAAATAATTCAAGATATAATAATCATCTTATTTATAATGATCAAGGTGCTACTTTGTCATTAAAGAATAATACTATGTTTAATGATTATTCAGAACAAATATATAATAATGGTACAATAAATACTAAAATTTATTTGATTATTTTAGGTAATGATACTTATTACGGTGTTCCTGGTGGAGATGTTCTTTTAGATGCTTTTTTAACTGATGATAATGGTAATGTTATTGTAGGTCAAAATATCACTTTATTTAATAACACTATTTTCAATGTTAATTTAACAGATTTTGAAGATGGATTATACACTAAAAATATCACATCACCAAATATTGGAAAATATCTAATTAATGGTACTTATATTGGTGGAACTAATATAACTGTGCAAACTGCTTTATTAGTTGTGAAAAATAATGCTGCTTTTAATTTAAATGAAAGTAATATGATTTATAATGAAAATCAAACAATAAAAATTATTACTAATGTTACTGGTAATATTACAATTTATTACAATGGTAAAAATCAAACACTAAATATTACAAATGGTGAAGTAATTTTCACAGACTTAAATCTACCTGCAGGGGAAAATAATATTACTATATTTTATTCTGGTGATGATAATTATTATTCTAAAACTTTTAATACTACAGTTAGTGTTTTAAAGTCTAATAAAACAGATATTAATGTCACTAATCCTAATATTGTTTCTAGTGAAAATCAAACCATTACTGTAACAATTGCTCCTAATGCTACAGGTAATATGACTTTAACAATTAATAATAAAAATTACACAAATGAAATAATCAACGGCACAGTATCCTTTAATGTTACTGATTTAAATCCAGATAATTACACTGCAATCATCACATATCCAGGTGATAGTAATTATAATGGTTTTAATAAAACATTGAATATTACAATAGCTAAAACTAATGCATTATTAGATGCAAATGATACTTTTTTATTTTATAGAAATGGTACACAGTATATTGCTGTTTTAAAAGATTCTAATAATAATCCTATTGTTGGTGTGCTTATACAGATTACTATTAATGGTGTAACTTATAATAGGACTACCAATAGTTATGGAAAAGTTTTCTTAAACATTAATTTAAGACCTAATACTTACAATGTCACAGCAACATTTAATGGTTCAAGTAAATACTTTAATACATCAATCAATAACTTTGTTGTTGTTAATTCTACATTACTAGCTGATGATCTTACTAAATATTTCCGTAATGGATCACAATACACGGTTGAAGTTTTAGATAAAAAAGGTAAACCAATAAACAATACCCTTGTTGAATTTAATATTAATGGTGTATTTTATAATAGAACAAGCAATGAAAATGGTATAGCTACTTTAAATATTAATTTAGATCCTAATACTTATATTATAACAGTAAAATGCAATGATTTAGAAATAAGTAATAATATTAAAGTTTTACCAATTCTAATAGGTGAAAACTTAAATAAAACATTTGGAGATAATGACACATACAATGTTGAAGTATTAGATGATAAAGGAAATAAAGTAATTAACCAAACAATACAAATCAACATCAACGGAATAATATACAATAGAACCTCAGATAATAATGGAATTGTAAAATTAAACATAAATTTAGATCCAGGATCATACATAGCTACAGCATCTTGGAAAGACTTCCATACAAGCAACATAATAACTGTAAACAAATAGTGGAAGAACACACATTCCACAACCTTTTCTTTTTTTAGATTTTTGATGAAATTTTAAAGTTAATATTTGCTTTAAAATAATATATTATTAAATAAATATTAATCTAGTGAAACAATATGAATAATTTAAAATCTTTAAGTCATTATAATGAAGTTGCATCTAATAAAATATTATCTTTTTCAAAGAAATCATCGTTTATTCCATCAAACTTTCATGAAAACATAGGTAATAAATGGGCAGAACATGAAGATATTTTAAAAAATTTTAAAAATAAAAAAATTGAAAAAATTGAATATTCATTTCTTGATTTAAAAATCGAAATAGCTGATAAAATTTTAGAACATTGCATATTATGTGAAAAAAGATGTAATATTAATAGAAATTTTAAAAAAGGAGATTGTGGAATTATAAAGCCAAGAATAGCTTCTGAATTTTTTAATTCAAATGAAGAAATAATTTTAAATGAAAATTACACATGCAATCAAAATAAACTATGTTCTACTGGTTGGAGTGAAGAATATCCATTAGCACCAAGTCACAGAATGTTATTTGCAGGATGTAATATGGACTGTGCTTTCTGTCAAAATCATGATATAAGTAATAATCCTAAAAATGGAAAATTTGTTGAAATTAGTGACTTAGCTTTAAAAATAGATATAGCTAGAAAAAATGGTTCTAAAAACATTAATTTTATTGGAGGAGAACCAAGTCTTAATTTAGCTTATATTTTAAAAGTTATGAGAATAACTAAAGAAAATATTCCAGTTGTATTAAATACAAATATGTATATGAGTATAGAATCTATGAACTTATTAAATGGTTTTATAGATTTATATCTTACAGATTTTAAATTTGGAAACAATCAATGCGCATCACGACTTTCAGGCGTTAATAATTATATGGAAATTATTGGACGTAATCATAAAATAGCTATTAATTCTGGAAGCATGATAATTCGCCATTTAGTATTACCCAATCACATAGAATGCTGTTCTATTCCAATAATTGATTGGATTTATGAAAATTTAGGAACAAATGTAGCATTAAATATTATGGGAAATTATACTCCTCTTAATGAATCTTTAAAATATGAAGATATTTCAAAACCAATAACAAGTTGTGAAACATCAAAAGTAATTAATTATGCAAAAGATTTAGGATTTGAAATTATATCTTAAATGAATTTTTGTGTTTTTACAGATTAATGCACAATAAGATTATTTATCATACTTTACATAATTATAAATAAGGAGGATAGTTAAAATTTAAAGTTTTAACTATATCGAATAATGTTTAATTTAGAATTTTGGCTCATCTTAGCAGTATTATTTATTTTAGGAGAATTATTAACTGGAACATTTTTTTTATTATCATTAGGAGTAGGTTCTGCTGCTGCAGGACTTGTAAATTACCTAGATTTTGATTATAGAATCCAATTATTAGCATTTGTAGTAGTTAGTTTAATTTGTATTATAGCTTCAAAGCCACTAGCTAATAAATTAACAAAAAATTCCCCTAATAAAAAATCAAACTCTGATCGTTTGATTGGAAAAGAAGTTTTGGTAACCGAAGAAATAGATAAGGAGAAATTAGGATTAGTGAAACATTCAGGAGATGTTTGGAAAGCTAAATCTAATGATAATCTTTCTGTTGGTGAAGAAGCAATAGTTGAAGGCATAGATGGAGTTAAATTAATTGTTAAGAAAAAATAAAATTCTAAAACAAAATTAAGAGGTAAAAACATGAATGGATTATTAATAGTAATTATAATAGTCATAATAGCTGTAATCGCTTTTACATCAATTAAGATTTTAAGACCATATGAAAAAGGAGTTGTAGAAAGATTTGGTAAATATCAAAGAACTGTTGAAAGTGGATTAATATTTATATTTCCTTTTATTGAAACAATTACAAAAGTAGACTTAAGAGAAGAAGTTGTAGATGTACCACCACAAGAGGTTATTACAAAAGATAATACTGTTGTTATAGTTGATTGTGTTATTTTTTATGAGGTAACAGACCCTTTTAATGCAGTTTATAATGTTGTAAATTTCTACCAAGCTATAACTAAATTAGCACAAACTAATTTAAGAAATATTATCGGAGATTTAGAACTTGATCAAACATTAACATCAAGAGAAATGATCAATACACAACTTAGAGAAGTATTAGATGAAGCAACAGATAAATGGGGAACTCGTGTTGTTAGAGTTGAAATTCAAAGAATTGAACCTCCAACAGATATTGTAGAAGCTATGAGTAAACAGATGAAAGCTGAAAGAATGAAAAGAGCAGCTATTTTAGAAGCAGAAGGATATAAACAATCTGAAATTAAAAAAGCTGAAGGTGATAAACAAGCATCAATTTTAGAAGCAGAAGGTAAAGCAGAAGCTATTAAAAGAGTTGCAGATGCAGATCAATACCAAGAAATAGCTGTTGCAGAAGGAGAAGCTAAAGCTATTAAAAATGTTTATAGTGCTATTCATGAAGGAAATCCTACAAATGACTTATTAGCTATTAAGTATTTAGAATCTTTAGAAAAAATAGCTGATGGTAATTCTACTAAAATATTCCTACCTTCAGAAATGTCTGGAATATTAGGATCTATTGGTGGAATTGCAGAATTATTTAAAGATGATGATTTAAAAGAAAAAATCAACAATATTAATGATAACAATGAATAAACTCTCTAAACTTCCAAATATTGGAAAGATTGCAGAAAAACAACTAAATGATGTTGGAATTTTAACTAAAGAAGATTTAAAAGAAATAGGTTCTAAAGAAGCTTGGTTAAAAATTAAAGAAGTTGATAATACTGCATGTCTTTCTAAATTATGTGCTCTTGAAGGAGCTATTCAAAATATTAGATGGTTTGATTTATCCAAAAAAGATAAAGAAAATTTAAAAAATTTTTATAATAATTATAAATAATCTTTTAAAAAAGATAAGATGATTAAAACACAAGATAAAGAATATACTAAAAAAGAAATTTATAAACACCTTCATCCATGGGTTAGGAAATGGTTTGATGACACATTTGATGATTTTACACCATCACAATCAAAATCATTAATTGATATAGCTAAAGGAAATAATGTTTTAGTCTCATCACCAACAGGATCAGGAAAAACACTTACTGCTTTTTTATCTGTTATTAGTGAACTTACAAAGCTTGAAGAAAAGGAAGAATTAGAAGATAGAGTTTATTGTATTTATATTTCTCCTTTAAAAGCTTTAGATAATGATATAGAAAAAAATCTTGATGATCCTTTAAAAGGTATTGAAAAAATAGCAGGTAAAAAGTTAAATATTAGAAAAGCCGTTAGAACTGGTGATACTAGTCAATATGAACGTAGTAAGATGTTAAAAAAACCACCACACATTTTAATTACAACACCAGAAACATTATCAATATTACTAGTTGCACCAAAGTTTAGAGAAAAACTATCCCATGTAAAATATGTTATTATTGATGAAATTCATTCATTAGCAGAAAATAAAAGAGGAGTTCATTTAAGTTTATCTTTAGAAAGATTACAACATTTAATTGGGAATTTTACTAGAATTGGTTTATCAGCTACAGTGAATCCATTAGAAGAAATAGCTGAATTTTTAGTAGGCCTTGAATATGGAACTCCAAGAGATTGTTTAATTGTAGATGTAAATTATCTAAAAGAGTTAGACATAGAAGTAATATCTCCAGTAAGTGATATTGTATTAGCAGAAAGTGAAGATACACGTCTTGGAATGTATGATTTAGTTGATGATTTAATTCAAGAGCATAAAACTACTTTAATTTTTACTAATACTCGTAGTGGAACAGAACGATTTGTATATAATTTAAAAAAAATTTATCCTGAACATTACAATAATAAAAACATAATGGCCCATCATTCATCTTTATCTAAAGAAGTTAGACTTGAAACTGAAAATAAATTAAAAAAAGGAGAACTTAAAACAGTTATATCCTCAACATCTTTAGAACTTGGAATTGATATTGGTTATATAGATCTTGTAATATTAATTAATTCTCCAAAATCTGTTGCAAGAGCCTTACAAAGAATTGGTAGAAGTGGACATCAACTACATGAAAAATCTAAAGGAAGAATAATTGTAACAGACCGTGATGATTTAGTTGAATGCTCTGTTTTATTAAAAGATGCTAAAGAAGGTAAAATTGATAAAATTAAAATTCCTGAAAATTGTTTAGATGTTTTATCACAGCACATTTATGGAATGGCTATTGAAAATCCATGGAATATTGATTATGCATATGATGTAATTAAAAAAAGCTATTGTTATAAAGATCTTGAAAAAGATGATTATGAAGATATTTTAAGCTATTTAGCTGGAGAATACTCAGAACTTGAAGAAAGATATGTTTATCCTAAAATATGGATTGATTATACAGAGAAGACCTTTGGTAAAAGAGGAAAACTAGCTAGAATGTTATATTCTACAAATATTGGAACCATACCTGATAGTTCTGGAGTCTTAGTTAAATGTGATGGTGAAACAGTTGGTAAAATTGAAGAAGAGTTTATGGAACGCCTCAAAAAAGGAGATACCTTTGTTTTAGGTGGAAATGTATATCGATTTAATTATGGTAAAGGCATGACAATTAGCGTTTCACCTGCAAATGGCCCACCAAGCATTCCTTCATGGTTTTCACAACAATTACCATTATCATTTGATTTAGCATTAGATATTCAAAGATTTAGAGACCATATGAATAATAAATTTCAATATAATAGATCTAAAGAAGAAATTTTAGAATTTATCCATGAATATTTATATGTAGATGATTTTGCAGCTAATTCTATTTATGAATATTTCTCTGAGCAATTTTATTACGGACAAATTCCAAGTACTCGTAGATTATTAATTGAATATTATAAAGGATTTGGAGATCGGCGTTTTGCAGTATTTCATTCATTATTTGGAAGAAAAGTAAATGATGCTTTATCTCGTGCTATTGCATTTATAATAGCTAAAAAATATAATACAAATATTACAATTTCTGTAACAGATAATGGATTTTATCTAAGTTCAGAAGGAAAAATTGGAGCATTAGAAGCTTTTAGGGAATTAAATAGTGAAAATTTCAGAAATATATTAATCCAATCATTGAATAAAACAGAAACATTAGCTAGTAGATTTAGACATGGTGCAGGTAGATCACTTATGACACTTAGAAATTACAAAGGTCAGTCAAAATCTGTTGGTCGCCAACAAGTTAGAAGTAAAATATTACTTAAATTTATTCAAGAAATGGATGAAAACTTTCCAATTTTAAGAGAAGCTCAAAGAGAAGTAGTTGAAGACCATATGGACATCGAAAATGCTATAAAAGTATTAAAATGGATAGAAAATGATGAAATGGAAATAAAGACTATAAATACAGATGTACCAACACCATTTGCATTTAATTTAGTATCTCAAGGATATTTTGATGTTTTATCTGAAAATGATAAGGCAGAATTTACAAAAAGAATGCATAGAGCAGTTTTAGATAAAATTAAAGATAAATTAAATAGCTAAATTTATATTAAATAACTTATATAAAATCAATTGGTGATAAAAATGGTAAAAACAATGCCAGTATTAATTGGATTTATATTAGCAGTAATTGTAAAATCCTTTTTTGGAAACTATGAATTTTTAGGATTGTTAATTGTTGGTTTTCTAGTAGGATATATGGCCCATGAAGGTGTGTTCGGAGGAATGTGGAATGCTGCTGTAGCTGGTGCTCTTGGAACTATAATAAGTGCAATATTATTTATTTTAATAGCTACAATTGGTGGATCATTATTTGGACTATTCGGTGGACTAGTTGGATTTACAATTTCTGGTGTTTCTAGTTTAATTTCAGTAATTGGTAATTTAATTTACTATATGATTGTTATGGGAATTACTGGGGCTGTTGGAGGAGCTATTTCCTCAAAATAAAATTTATTTTTTTGAAGATTTTAATTCATTGAATTTATCTTCAAAATTATAATTTTCAACTTCTTTTTTTCCAACTTTTATATCAGATAATACTAGACTATGTAATAATGTTCCTCTTTTTTCATCTGGAAAATCACAACCACTAGCTATTTTTTCTTCAAAAGTTCTATCATCCCTAAGACCTACTTTAACATTAAAAGTAATATTATTTTTAATATTTCCTGCAAGTAACATTATGTTATTTCTAAGGTGTTGTGTATCAATATCTAATTTTAAAACAACTGCATCATTAATATCTCTGTAAATATCATTTGCAATACTTAAAAAAACATGATGATAGTTAGAAACATATCTCAAAATTTCTTCTACACAAGTCAATGACTCATATCCTTTTAAATCATATTCATTTGGATGTGGAAATTTCGAATAATCCTCATTATCATAAACTAAAAACTTTTTTGAGTTATTATAAATAATAATTAACCTATTCATACAATTTTCATAACTTGCTATAACATTTAACATAATTCTATAATATAGTTTGTTCGTGATACTATAAATAATTTTTTCTTAAGTAAAAAATAGTATAAATTAAGTGAAATTTAATTAAAAAAGAGAAAAATAGTTTTATTTAAAAAACTATAAAAATTATGTGAGTATTATTTCTAATTTGTCGTCTTTAATAGCTGTTTTTATTTCCCTTGCAACTCTACGACCCATACTCATTCCTTCACCATATTTTAAATAGCTATAAGGAGATCCTCCCATAAATGTGTTTGTTCCACCATCACTACGAGCACTTATTTCAAAACAAATAACCTCTAAATCATCATTCACTAGAGTTTGCATACAAAATGGTCCATTTAATCCAGGTTTAACTAATTCTTTAGCACTTTCAACTAATTTATCCCCTATATCAAAAACCTGAGTAAGTAATGATTCCCTAATAACAGCAGGATGATTACCAGTTACAACATATGAAGGACTTAATGAAACATCTAATTGATCTTTAGCAGGCATTCTTACAAAACCATCAATACTAGATTCATAACGAGTATCCATTCCTAAAACTTCAACTTCATCATTTAAAGCTGAGTAGAAATAGTGAATACAATAATTACATCCTGCAACATATTCTTCAATATGAGCATTAGCAACATCTTTATCTTCTAGCCAACCTCTTTCTTTCATTGCTTCGATTTTTTGATTAAATTCCTCTGTTGAAGAAGCTACGAAATAACCTCTTCCTCCCCTTGCACCAGGAAACTTAACCATAACTGCTCTATCGATTTCGGAAGGATCGCTATATTTATAAGGTATTCTAACATTGCCTTCAGTTAATAATTTTCTTTCTAAATCTCTTTCAGCTTCCCATCTTAAAATATCTCTATTTCCAAACATTGGTACTAAGAAATCATCTTCGATTCTATCTAAACCAGCATATGCTACAAATGATCCATGAGGAATAACAATAACATTCATTGATCTGAGTTTTTCTTGAACATCATCATTTACAATGTCTGAAAATTTATCTACCATAATATACTCATCAGCAACATCAAATCTTTGGTATGGAATCTCCCTACCTTTTTCACAGACAATAGCAGTTCTAAATCCTTCTTCTTTAGCCCCATTTAATATATGTAAAGAAGTATGACTACCCAATGTTGCAATAGTAATGTTTTCCTTATCATACTCTTTTAATAGTTCCAATATGTCCTCTTTATTAATTTTACCCATTATTATGTCTCCTCAATATAAGCTCTTTTGAATATAAAGATATGTAATTATAAACATATAATCTTTTTTATTTAATCTGAATTTATAATTATCAATCATGTTAAATTATGAATAAACATATGATATATAATTATCAATTATAAGAAATTATGAATCAATACTTAATTGAAAAATTAATATAATACCACTTACAAATATATAAACAGTAAAATAAAAAAAGGTGATATGAATGATTATTGGATTAATATCCGATACACATATAAAAGACCATGCTGAAGAATTATCTTCAAAATTAGGCAACTCATTTAATAATGTAGATTTAATTTTACATGCAGGAGATATTACTTCACAAGGAGTTATTGATGAGCTTGAAAAGATAGCTCCAGTAATTGCAGTTCAAGGAAATGTAGATAGATTAGAAGGATTTGATTTACCAAAAAGCCAAACATTAGAAAAAGAAGGCATTAAGATTGGTTTAATTCATGGTGAAGTTTATCCTCGTGGAGATAGTCAGCAACTCTACTATTTAGCTAAGCAATTAGGTGTCCAAATATTAGTTAGTGGTCATACACATCAACCAAAGGTCGAAGAATTTAATGAAGTTTTACTTTTAAATCCAGGAAGTCCGACACTTCCAAGACTAGCTGATCCAAGTGTAATGACATTAGAACTAAACAAAGGAGAAGTTGAAGTTAAACCAATAAAATTAGGAGAACCAATTTGTTCTGCATTAAACTTTGATCAATTTAAAAAATGAGTGAATATCCATGGGCAGTAAATGGCAACAAGAAAAGAAAAACGATCCTTTTTATAAAAAAGCTAAAAATGAAGAATATAGATCACGAGCATCATTTAAATTAAAACAACTTGATAAAAAATTTAAAATAATTAAAACTGGAAATACAGTTGTTGATTTAGGTGCATCACCAGGTGGATGGTCACAAGTAGCTTTAGAAAAAGTTGGAGAAGAAGGTCTTGTAATTGGAGTAGATTTAAATAGAATTAAACCATTTGAAGAAGAAAATTTTCATGGCATTAGAGGAGATTTTACAACTGATGAAGTTCAAAATCAGATCACAAAACTTGTTGGTGGAAAAACAAAGGTTCTAATTTCAGATGCTTCTCCTTCATTATGTGGAATAAAAAATATAGATCAATTAAATTCATATGATTTAATTGAAAGCATTATTGAAATAGCCGATAATATTTTAGAAAATAAAGGAAATTTAGTAATAAAAGCATTTCAAGGAAGCGAATATAATACAATTTTAAATCATTTAAAAAAGAGATTTAAGATTTTAAAAACAACTAAACCATCATCTTCTCGTAAAAAAAGTGCAGAAATGTATATAATAGGATTAGGTTTTAAAGGCAATAATCATAATTGATTATACGCCTCATTAGCCACTTTTAATTTTTCTTTTGCAAATTCTATTCTATTGTTAACTTCTGCAGACGACTTACCTGAACTTAAAGCACTTTCTACATTATCAATAGCTGTTTTTGCCCTAGATAATTCTAAACGAGCATCATTATATTTATTTATTTTTTCATCTGAATTACTTTCATGTACTGAAGATTTAATACTATCAAATTTAGCTTCTAAAGATTTATAAGATGCTGTTAAATTAGCTAATTCGTCTTGTTGAGCTCCTGATGAAATTTGATTTGTAATTCCAGAAGAAGCTATACTAAATCCAATATATGCTACAATAATTACTGTAGATAGAATCATGATGATTCCTGCAACAGAAATAAGCATAGATGTTGATTTAAATAAGTTTAATCTTGATTTTCTCATTTTATCTCCAATATAATTATTACTATTTATTTTTCTAAATTTTAATATATAAGATTACCCATGATAGTTGGGCAAAAATACTATTCTTGTTTAGATAGTTCTTATGAATTAAATAGCTATTTATCTTCTTCATGAAGTCTACCTTCAAGGAAATTTCCTTTATTAATATATGATTGAGAAAATGAATTAACTTCTTGTCTTAATGATGTTAAATATGTTTTATCATTATTTCTTAAAGCTTGCATATAAAAAGAAATAATTTTTGAAGTGTATTTATCATTAGAAAATCTACAATCAACAATAATCGAATCAATTCCACTGCTTTTAATTTTATCCATCTCATCAATTAAACATAAACAATCTTTATTTAAAATATGTGATTTCTTATTAAAATCAAATAATACTTTATATCTGAATTTTTTTCTCTTTTTATCTTCTAAAGTAGCATAATCAGAATTATTACTTATAATAAAATCTTTTCCTTCATTTAAAGCTGAAAAATCATCGAAACTTGTAATAACCTCTAAATTTCCATGGACAATTAATTCTAACTCTAAGTCATTTTCATCGCTTTTAGAATTTATTTCTTTAATTTCTTCATATGATAACTCTGAAGATAAAATTAAGCTATTAAATCCAGATTCATAGAGATTTTCACATGCAAAGCTATTCCATATATTTAAATTATGATTTCCATAGATTTGAGAATTAAAAGAATCTTTTAAACCAGGAGAATCACACATGATTGAAACTGGAATTCCTTCATTAAGTAATTCATTTAATATTTCACTGCATTTACTTATTTCTTCTGATGAGATAAAAGAAGGAAGCACCCAAACCAATTCACTATCAAAAGTATTACAAGAAGCATCAATTAATAACTGTTTAATATTATCAAAATAATCTTCAGGATTATTATATCCATAAGAAGGATCAAAATAAATCTTTTTTAATGGAAATGTAGAAGCTGCCTTAAGATTTTCTAAACTATCTACAAAAACAGAAAACCCTAATCTTTTTCTATTAATCTTAGAATCTTTATTATTATATTTTTTAATAAAATCATTTAAATTATTGTTAAGTTCATTAATCTGTTTTTTATTAGGTTTATAATAATTTAACAAAATTTCACTAGCACGTTCTAGTAATTCTCTGCGTATTTTATTTAGATCACCCATTGACATGAAACTATTATCAGGCAATCCTTCAACTTTAATCTCATTAATATAAAATGGAGTTCCACCAGTTTTTGATATTTGTTTTTCTATATCTTCTTTTAATATAGGTTTATTAATAGCTTTATCAAGTGTTGATTTTGATACATATTTAGAATTTAATGTAATATCTCTTAATTTAAAATTATAATAAATAACCATATGTAAATCTTCATCAAAAGATATATTTAGTGAAATAGGAACTTTAGATTGAATATTATCTTTTCTAAATTGCCTAAGTTTTTTATGCATTTTACTAGAATAGCTAATAAAAACCCTGTCACCTGATCTAACATTACGAGTTGTGGTTAATTTAACTTTATCTTTATTTTGATAAGTTATATTATCTACATAAATCCCTTTAATTTTATTTTTATATTTAAAAGCTATCCCATCACCAGTCTTTAGAGTAATATCTTTATCTTTAGCTATTGTAATTTCTTGACCTTTAACATCGATAATATCACCAATATATAAACCTTCATGACCAGAACTTTGTCTACCCATTACATCTCCAGGTTTATCTCCTAATAAATACCCTTTTGTGAATTTACGGTTAAAAACAAGGTTTAGATTCTTTTTAGATTCTTCATCATCAAAATCTAATATATTGCGATAAGAATTAACAATTGTGCCAATATAATCTTCTGATTTCATTCTTCCTTCAAGTTTTAAAGAACTAATTCCTGCATTTGAAAGTTCATCTAAATAATCAGAGGTATTTAAATCATGTGTTGATAATAAGTGTCCATTTCCAATATTATATCCTTTATATTTTAATTTATATTCTCTTCTACATGGTTGAGCACAAGCTCCCCTATTACCACTTCTACCACTATTTAAAGAGGATATATAACAATTTCCAGATATAGAATAACAAAGTGCACCATGACCAAAAACTTCAAGTTCTATATCAATTCCATTTTCTTTTAATTTAGAATTAATAGCTGAAATTTCTTCAACACTTAATTCTCTTGGAAAAATCACACGAGATATACCATTTTTATAAGCCCATAACACACATTCATAATTATTTAATGTCATTTGTGTTGATGCATGGACTTTTAAATCTGGAAATAAAGATTTAATTAGCTGCAATATACCAAAATCTTGTATAATTACTGCATCAACACCAAATTTATATAATTTAAAAATGTATTTAAGCACTTCAGCTATTTCAAAATTGTTTACAAGAGTGTTTATAGTAACATAAACTTTTGCATTGTTTAAATGAGCATAGTTAATACTTTTTTCTATTTCTTCAATTGAAAAATTTTGTGCAAATGCTCTAGCTCCAAAACGTTGGCCTGCTATATATACTGCATCAGCACCAGCATTAATAGCTACTTTAAAAACATCATAAGCTCCTGCAGGAGCAAGTAATTCAGATAAAACCATAAAAATACCATAAAATAATCTAATTATGTATTATTTATGTTTTTATACTATATAAAATTAGTAAAACTTAGTTAAAAAATATTTGAAAGTTATCTTTAATTTCATCTATTTCATCATTGTCATATTCAATCAATGGAGTATATGAATTTATTAAAATATCTAACCAGTGATTCATATAATCTTCATCGAAATCATTGTTTTTCGATTTAAAACATTTCATATTTTTAATCACCTGTAGTTAGTAATATGTAAATTATCTTATATAAAAGGTGTGATTTAAATTACAAAAAGTTATTAAATAGATTTCATAGTAAAATTTCTTAATTTAATTAAAAATAATTATATAAATATAAAATTATTAAAAATGAATTAATTAAAGTTTATTTATTAAATTAATCCTTTAATAATATTTAAATAGAATTTTAATGAAAAAATGAAAATATCTATAAAACTTTTTTATAGCTATGACAAAATTTTTAAAGTGTAAAAAATAAACCACTATAGTAATGAATAGTAGTGCAAAATCTCAATCATCAGTTAATAAATTTGAAGAATTTTTCTCTACATCCTATAAAGATGATGTATTTAATATTTTAGAGAAGTATCCTGATGAGAGATCATTAACAATAGATTATAACAATTTAGAAATCTTTGATCCAGAATTAGCAGATTTATTAGTTGAAAAACCAGAAGAAGTTTTAGAATCTTCTGAGAATGCAGTTAGAAACATAGATCCTTTAGTAAAAGATGCAGATATTAATATAAGAATCGAAAATCTTTCAAATCATATTGCTTTAAAGTTTTTACTAAGTAAATACATTGGTAAATTTGTATCCTGTGATGGAATTGTTAGGAAAACAGATGAAATTCGTCCAAGAATTGAAACAGGCGTATTTGAATGTAGAGGTTGTATGAGATTACACGAGGTAGAACAAAGATCTGACAGTCGTATAGTAGAACCATCATTATGTAGTGAATGTGGTGGAAGATCTTTTAGATTACTTCAAGAAGAATCAAAATATGTAGACACACAAACTGCAAGAATGCAAGAACCTCTTGAAAATTTATCAGGTGGGACCGAACCAAAACAAATTTTAATGGTATTAGAAGACGATTTAGTAGATGAACTTAATCCTGGAGATAAAGTTAGAATTACAGGAACTTTAAAAACATTTAGAGAAGAAAGAAGCGGAAAGTTCAAAAATTATATTTATGTAAATCATATAGAACCGCTAGAACAGGAATTTGAAGAACTCCAAATTAGTGAAGAAGATGAAGCAAAAATTCTTGAATTAGCTAATGACCCACATATACATGAAAAGATTATAAGATCTACTGCTCCTTCTATTAAAGGTTATAGAGATGTTAAAGAAGCTATTGCTTTACAACTTTTTGGTGGATCAGCACGTATCTTAGAAGATGAAACAAGACTTAGAGGAGATATCCATATTCTAATTGTAGGAGATCCAGGTATTGGTAAATCTCAAATGTTAAAATATGTATCTAAACTAGCTCCAAGAAGTATTTATACAAGTGGTAAAGGTACAACTGGAGCAGGATTAACAGCTGCAGCAGTTCGTGACGAACTAGGTGGATGGTCTCTAGAAGCAGGTGCATTAGTTTTAGGAGATCAAGGAAATGTTTGTGTTGACGAACTGGATAAAATGCGTTCAGAAGATAGATCTGCACTTCACGAAGCACTTGAACAACAAACTGTAAGTATAGCTAAAGCAGGAATTATGGCAACATTGAATTCAAGATGTTCAGTACTTGCAGCAGCAAACCCTAAATTTGGAAGATTTGATAGATTTAAAGTACTTGCAGAGCAAATTGATTTACCTTCACCAATTTTATCTCGTTTTGATTTAATTTTTGTAGTTGAAGATAAACCTAGTGTTAAAAACGACTCAGAACTTGCAGACCATATTTTAAAAATACATCAAGAACACTCAATAAATTCTGAAATTGATTCTGATTTACTTAGAAAATATATTGCTTATGCTCGTAAAAATGTTAATCCAACATTATCAAATGAAGCTATAACAGTATTAAAAGAGTTTTATGTAAGTACAAGAAATAGTTCTGCAGATGAAGAATCTCCAGTTCCAATTACTGCAAGACAACTTGAAGCTATTATACGTTTAGCTGAAGCTAGTGCAAAATTAAAACTAAGAGATGAAGTTTTAAAAGAAGATGCAGATAAAGCAGTTAGATTACAACTTGCATGTTTAAAAGAAGTTGGTGTCGACCCAGAAACTGGAGAAATTGATATTGATAAAGTTGAAGGAAGAACTCCAAAATCTGACAGAGATAAACTTCAAAGAATTTTATCTGAAATTGAAGAGCTAACAGAAGAATATAATGGAAACGCTCCTATCAATGTCTTAATGAGTAATATGGAAGACAAATATGATATGAGTAATGAAAAAGTAGAAGGGATTATTAAAAACTTAAAACAAAAAGGAATAATCTACGAACCTACTGAAGGATACTTAAGAAAAGCTTAGAAATAATTTTATATTATTTTTATAGCTTAAATTTTATTTTTTATTTTTATAGACTACCCCATTAAAAATTAATTTTAATGAATTTAAGCATTGTGGTAGTTAATAAAAAATTGAATAAAATCATATCATGAAAAAAGCACTGTTGCATGGAGAATGTATAATAATAATAAAATTATTACATCCTACTAAATAAAACACACAACAGAATACCATAAACAGATTTATTGTTGAATGAATCAGTTCGAAGGATATTTGACTCACCATCAAGTCTAATATATATTATGGTTAATATAATATATAAAATTTTTGAGGATTGTCAAAAATACTATTGGTTTTTTCTTGTTTAAATAGTGCTTATGAACCATAGTAACATGAGCTTAAAATCCCACTCCACCAACAGTGCCATGTTATAAGAATATAATAAAAAGATAAAGAGAATAGAACCTAGTCGCCACTAATTCACCACCAACCGGTGGCGAAACGAACTAGGCATTACCTCATTCTCTAATTAATTATTATATAATCATTTATATATAAATTTTTTAAAGTGTGCAAAAACACAAAAAACATTTTCATATAAATTAAATATCACGACAAAAACATACATTTTAAAAGTAATTTTTATATAAATTTAATAAAATTTTTTTACAAATATCAAATTGAAGATAACAAATAATATTTAATATAATCACTAAATATTTTTTTATGTCAATTCAATCTGAAGCTAATCTTGAAGAATCAATGTTAAAACAACTTATTGATTTAGGTTATGAAAGAGTTAAAATAAAAGATAAAAAAGATTTGGAAAAGAATCTTAAAAAACAGATTGAAAAATTTAATGCAAAAGAATTAAAAGAAACTGAGTTGACAAATGTTGAATTTGATAAACTACTAACACACCTTGAATCTGGAACTATTTTTAATAAAGCAGAAAAATTAAGAGATCATTATCCATTAAAAAGAGATAAAGAAACAATATACCTTCGTTTTTTTAATAAAAAAGATTGGTGTAAAAACTTATTTCAAGTATCTAATCAGATAACATTTGAGAA
Source organism: Methanobrevibacter sp. DSM 116169 (assembly GCF_046197865.1). Taxonomy (GTDB): domain Archaea; phylum Methanobacteriota; class Methanobacteria; order Methanobacteriales; family Methanobacteriaceae; genus JAHKLT01. The sequence goes on from NZ_CP166990.1 coordinate 1,580,137, forward strand.
AAAATACAGTAATCGTTATGATGTTACTATTTTAATTAATGGTCTTCCACTTGTTCAAATTGAACTTAAAAGACGTGGTCAAAGTATTAAAAAAGCATTTGAACAAATTAGAAGATATCAAATACATTCTTACCATAAATTATTTAATTATATTCAAATGTTTGTAATAAGTAATGGAGTAAATACTAAATATTTTGTAAATAATAAAGAACAGAATTTTAAATTTACTTTTTACTGGAAAGATAAAGATAATAAAAATATTAATAGATTAGAACAATTTACTGATGTTTTCCTAGATAAATGCCATATATCTAAAATGATAGCTAAATATATGGTTTTAAATCAAACAACACAAACACTTATGGTTTTAAGAGCATATCAATACTATGCTGTAGAAGCATTAGTAAATCAAGCTATTAATACAAATAACAATGGATATATTTGGCACACTACAGGTAGTGGAAAGACTTTAACATCCTTTAAAGCAAGCCAAATTCTTGCAGAAGAGCCAACAATTGATAAAATTATTTTTGTTGTAGATAGAACTGATCTTGATTATCAAACAACAAAAGAATTTAATAATTTTGCAGAAGGTTCTGTTGATGGGACAAAAAACACTAATTCATTAATTAAACATTTAAAAGGAGAAAATAAATTAGCTGTTACAACAATTCAAAAGCTAAATAATGCCGTTTCTAATCCAAAAACATTAGAATCTGTTAAAGATAAAAAAATGATTTTAATCTTTGATGAATGCCATAGAAGCCAATTTGGTGAGATGCACAATAGAATTACTAGCTACTTTAATAATATTCAGTATTTTGGTTTTACAGGAACCCCTATTTTTGCAGTTAATGCTAATAAACACAAAACAACCTCAGACTTATTTGGAAAAAGACTACATAGCTATGTTATAAAAGATGCAATAGCTGATGATAATGTTCTAGGTTTTTCAGTTGAATACCACAAAACATTTAAAGGAAAAACTACCATCATTGATAAAGAAGTTCCAGGAATAGACACATCAGAAGTATATGAAAATGAAGAAAGATTAAAATTAATTACTGACTTTATAATTGATAAACACCCATCAATAACATATAAAAAGGAATTTAATGGATTGTTTGCAACACCATCAATCAATATCTTGAAAAAATATTATAAACTATTTAAAGAAAGAATTGAAGCTAAAAATTCAGATTTAAAAGTAGCAGCTATTTTCACATTTGATGCAAATGAAGACATGGACAAAAATGAAGACAATAAGCATTCAAGAGACTTCTTAGAAGAATGTATGGAAGATTATAATAGCTATTTTGGAAGTAATTTTACAACAAATGATTTTGGAAACTACTATGTAGATATAGCTAAAAGATTTAAAAACAATGAAATCGACATTTTAATAGTTGTAAACATGTTTTTAACAGGTTTTGATAGTAAATTACTTAATACATTATATGTTGATAAGAATTTAGTTTATCATGGCTTATTACAAGCATATTCAAGAACTAATAGGATTTATAATGATAAAAAAGATCATGGAAATATTATCTGCTTTAGAAATCTTAAAAAATCAACAGACGAAGCTATTACTCTATATTCAGATGAAGATGCATTAGATAAAGTATTAATGAAACCATATGAAGAATATGTTAAAGACTTTAATGTCTTTTTAGTTGAATTTAGAAGAATAACACAAACAATAGATGATGTAGATAATTTAAAAACTCCTAATGAGAAAGCAGAATTTATCACATCATACAATCAACTACTTAGAGTTTTAAATAAATTAAAATCATTTACAGAATTTGATTTTAAAGATTTAAATATTGATGAACAAGAAATTGAGGATTATAAAAGTAAATATTTAGATATAAAAGACACTGTTAAAACTGGTGATGGTCCAGAATCCATACTAGATGATATTGATTTTGAATTAGATTTAATCAGACAAGATGATATTAATATAACATATATTATTGAATTAATGAAGGATTTAGATAAAGATGACTCTTCATTCCCTAATGATAAAATTAAGATTGTTAAATTAATGGATAGAACACAAGATTTAAGAAGTAAAAAAGAATTAATAGAAAAGTTCCTTGACAACTATGTTCCAAAAATTGATAAAAAGAAAATACCTGAAGAATTTGAATTATTCATTGATAAAGAAAGAGAAAAAGAATTCAGACAAATAGTTAATGATGAACAAGCTGATAAAAAGCTATTAAAAGAATTTTTATGTGAATATGAATATTCAGGTAAAGAAAAATCAGACTTAATAAAAGAATCAATTAAAGGACAAGGCCTTAAACTAAAAGAAAGAAGAAGTAAAATAAAAGAAATAATTGAGAAAGTTAAAGACTTTGTAGAAAAATTTGCATTCTAATTAGAAATATGAAAAATAGGTGATTATATTGCCATCATCAATATCCATAGAATTAGAAAAACTTAAAACAGAAATTAAAAAAGAAAATATCTCAGAAATAGCTAGTAAAACTAATAATTGGAATGATTTTGGCATCATTATTACGAGTCCTACTGATAGTAGATTAAAAGATATTCTTAAAAAAATAGGACAAATTGCTGTTACTTTTCAAAATCATGATTGGCATCAAACTTTAATAATAACCGAATATGCAAAGGAATTAAGTTGGGTTTTTAATAAAATAAAAGATATTTTTATAAAATCTGATTTTATTGTTAAAAATGAGTTTTTTAAAAAAATTGCTCAAGCAACAAATAAAAAAGCAGTGGGATATGAAGAACTTTTATTAAATATAATAAAATCTGCTGGTGAATATAGGGGAAACTTTCCTGATGATATGACATTACCTTTTTTTGCATATGGATTATTTAAAAAAGATCAATTATGCTATTATAGAATAAAAGACTTTGTTGATGATAATGGATATAAAACTGAAATAAGTGGAAAACTTAAAGAAAGAGATGGTGTTCCAATTTTAGTTAAATCAAATCAAGAAACACATCACAAAATTACAGGATATTTATTTAATTTTAATGAAAATAATTATCAAAAAGCATATGAAAGCATCATGCAAATTGAACCTACACATGTGTATAAGTGGGACACAATATTAATAAACGGAAAAGAAGTTAATGTTTTATGTGGTAAATACGCAGGTAAAGGAACTGCAGATATTGAAAAACCATTTAATTGGGATTTCAGGAAAGATCCATTTTTTAATGAGGGTTTAACAGAAGTGGGAAAAATTTTAGAAGAAAATAATGCTTATAGTGATAAACCAATTGCAACAATTAGATTGCAAATGGGATATGCATTACTATGGTCAATTATCGAAAGATTTACTGGATTAAAATACAATTTAAGTCAAAATAATGCTAGTAAAAGAGCTAAAATGATTATAAAAGAAAAATCTTTTGAAGAATTATTAAAAAAAAATGTTAGTGATAATAGAGACGGGTCCAGAGTATTTTCAGCTGCAAGTCCAAAAAAACCTTTTAAACTTGATAAATCAAATCCTAATAAGGCCATAGATTATTATTATCAAGTGAGATCCAATAGTGTTCATCGAGGAAAAGTTGGCATATATGATAATTTGATAATTGAATATTCATTAAAAGAACTTTATAATATATTTTCGACTATTTATAATGAAGAATATAATAAAAACAAAGAAATACCTTGATTATTTACAGCTAAATTTACATTAAATAATATTTTTTTAAAAAATTTATGTTTGTTCTAAATCAGTATAACATGAATTTTACGATATCTTTATATAGTAACACCACCAAATTATAATATATGTTATAAGAACTTAGAACATTTTTATTTTTTTATGTTCTAAAAATTGAATTCAATTAAATAAGAGGTTACCTTCATGAAAAATCCAAATGATGATTATATCAAATTAACTGAAATAGCAAATATATATTCTGGACTTTTTACCAAAAGAATAGAATTAAAAAGCCCAAATAAATCATTTAAGTATTTGACTATACCTAATAAAGCATTGAATGACAATTATATAAATCCCAATGAATTTGAAACCCTATATTCTGATAAGAAAATAGATGAAAAATACATTGCACAATATAATGATATTATAATGAAGTTATCCCCACCATATAATGTAGCCATTATCAATTTTAAAGAGGACAATGTTGTAGTCCCATTAAATTGTGGGATAATAAGAGTAAATAATCATAATTACATCCCCATATTTTTATCTTATATATTAAACAGCAATAAAATAAAAAAACAACTGTCAAGACTTGTAGAAGGCAGTGGAATAAAAATTATGAAAATACAACAAGTTAAAGATATAAAAATCAAAAAAATACCTCTTAAAACACAAAAAAAATATGAAAAGCTTTTTGTATTGTTAAATAAGAAAAAAAAGCTTTTAGAACGAAAATTAGAATTAGAAGAACAATTTACAAAAAATATAATTAATAATTTAATATAAAAAGGAGTGTGAAGAAATGAAATTTAGAGCTGAGTTAATTACAAAAAATAAACTAACAGAAACAATCATATTTGAAGTGAATAACAACACAGGAAAGGTAACATACAAATATAAAAATTATAGCTCAGAAAATTTATTAAAAATAATGAAAAAGAAAAATAAGGAATTTGATATTGAAAAAGATTCATCCATTACATTATTAGCTTATTTATTAAGTCAAAACAATCAGATTATTAAATTAGCAAAATTAAATAAAGGACAACAAAAAGGATATATGGATGATGACAATAATGATAAAAAAATAATTATAACAAAATTAAATGATGAAAAATTAGATATATTATCATTAGATCATTCACAATTTAAATTCATAGAAAAAGTAGAATTTGTAGATGAAAATACAGGAAATCGAGAAGAAATATATAGAACACCTAATTCAAATAATATAGAAAAAGATAATGACCACCATATGATATTTAAAGCTAAATTATTGAATAAAAAAAGAAGAATAAAAGAAAAAATAAATTTTTACATAGATATTAAAAAAAATAAAATTATATATGGAACAGACCCAAATATTTCAGAAAATTTAAAAGAAGTAATTGAAAAACAAAAAAAGGAGTTTACAGAGGATACTGAATGTTTTATTGAACATTTACCCAATTTATTAAATCAAAAAAGTTTAATTTCAAAATTAGGGCATTTAAGTAAGAAAAAAAGCATTGATTGCATTATTGAAAATGATGTTGGTGAAAGAATAATTATAATAAAAGAAAATAATGTGATTGTGAAAAAATCATCAAATGATATGCAAAAAAATAGAAATACTAAAAAGTTATATTATATAGATGAAAGCTCTGAATTCTGGAAAAAGCTTAAAGAAAGTGAAAAATCTAATGATGAAAATAAAACTAATTTTCCAATAGAAAAAATAATGTATTTAGTTGATAACAAAGAAGATAAAATTTATTACAGTCTCATGTCATCTATTGAAGGATTTTCAGTAATTCCAAGAAAATTAATATATTTAGAATATAGAAAATATATAAAAGATAATTTTTTCAAAACAAAATCACCTAAATTTTTCATAGAAAATAAATTTAAAAGTCATGTAGAATTCCAAATATTTTTAATAAAAGATTTTAGGCATCAATTATACGAAAATGAGAAAAATAATTCCATAGTTGATAATTTTGCCACTACTAAAAATTATACTCCTGAAGAGATAAATGCAATAAAATCTAGCATTAAAAAAATTAGTACAATGAGTTAACACAGGAAATTGATTACAAAAATAAATACATTAAAGGAGAATGTTAAAAATGGAATTTAGAGCTGAAATAAAAGGAAAATTACTTGATAACACCCAAAGAAGACTATTTATAAACTTTGAAATAAAAATTGGTGAAAAAATAATATATAAATATTATTCTAGCGATAAAGGTTCAGAAAATATAAGAGAAATACTAGAAAAAAGAAATCAGGAACAAAATGAAAAAATTACATATTATACTGAATTATTAATTGAATCATTACCTTTAATATTAAACAAAAAAGAAGAAGTTTCTAAGTTAGAATCTTTAAATAATAGGGAACTTGAAGAATACATTATTAATAAAAATAAAGATGAAAAGCTATTAATAATAAGAAAAGATGGTGAAATTAACATGAGTGATATAACAACTGAGAAGATTTTATATTTAGCTTATGAAAGAGAAAATAATATATTATCTTCAATTCAAACAATCATGGAAACATACTCTATAATTCCAGATGAATTAATATCTTCAGAGTTTAAAACATATATGGAAAATAATTTTACTGAATCAAGATCTCCCAAATTTTTTAAAGATAATAAATTTGAAAGAGATGGTGATTTGAAAATATTCTTAATTATAGATTTTATGAATAAATTATATGAAAATACAATTAATAATTCATTAATTGACAAGTTTGTTTCATCCAAAAATTACACTGAAGAAGAAATAAATGGTATAAAATCAAGTGTTAAAAAAATAAATGATAAAAAAGAATCTATTTTAAAAGACTATGCTAAAAATCAAGTAGCATACAAACAATATGTAGATAAATATTTTAAAAATTAAATAAAGGAGATTGATTATGACTAATAATAACTTAGAAACAAAATTATGGGCAATAGCTGATGAACTTAGAGGCAATATGGATGCTAGTGAATTTAAAAACTACATCTTAGGGTTTATTTTTTATAAATACTTATCAGAAAAAATAGAACTATATTTAAATGAAGAACTTGAAGAAGATGGCCTTACATTTAAAGAAGCTTACATCAAAGATGATTATAAAGATGATCTTGAAGAAGAAGCTATTGACAATCTTGGATATTTCATTGAACCAAAATTATTATTTTCTACTATTGTGGAAGATGCAAGAAACCATGAAGATATTATACCTGAACTTGATAAAGCATTAAAATATATTGGTGATTCATCAACAGGGCATGAAAGTGAAGAAGACTTTGTAAATTTATTTGAAGATGTAGATTTAACATCATCTAAACTTGGAAAAACAGGTGATGCTAAAAATAAACTAATAAGTAAAATATTATTAAAAATTTCAGAGATTGACTTTGATTTAAATGATAGTGAAAGTGATATTTTAGGTGATGCATATGAATACCTTATATCACAATTTGCATCAAGTGCAGGTAAAAAAGCAGGAGAATTCTACACCCCACAACAAGTCTCAAAAATACTTGCTAAAATTGTTTCTATGGGAAAAACCCGATTACGTAATGTATATGATCCAACTTGTGGTTCAGGATCATTACTTTTAAGAGTAGCTAAAGAATTACCAGTAGAAGATTTTTATGGGCAGGAATTAAATCAAACCACTTACAATTTAGCAAGAATGAACATGATATTACATGACGTAAAATATCAAGATTTTGATATTCAACAAGGCGATTCAATAGAAGATCCCATGCACATTGATGAAACATTCGAAGCTATTGTTGCAAATCCGCCTTTTTCTGCAAAATGGTCAGCAGATGCGAGTTTCCTAGATGATGAACGATTTTCAGCTTATGGAAAACTAGCCCCGAAATCTAAAGCAGATTTTGCATTTGTACAACACATGATTTATCATTTAGATGAAAAAGGAACAATGGCCATAGTATTACCTCATGGAGTTTTATTTAGAGGAGCTGCGGAGGGAGTAATTAGAAAATATTTAATTGATGATAAAAATTATTTAGATGCAGTCATTGGTTTACCTGCAAATATCTTTTATGGAACTTCAATACCAACCGTAGTTTTAGTATTTAAAAAATGTAGAGAAAATGAAGATAAAATAGTATTTATTGATGCATCTAAAGAATTTGAAAAAGTAAAAAATCAAAACTACATAAGAGATGAAGATGTAGATAAGATAATTGATACTTATAAAAATAGAGAAGAAATAGAAAAATATTCTCATTTAGCTACTTTAGATGAAATAAAAGAAAATGATTTTAATTTAAATATTCCTCGATATGTGGATACTTTTGAAGAAGAAGATGAAATAGATCTTGATGAAGTTTGTGATGAATTAGAACAGATTTCAAAAGAAATGGAAAAAGTAGATGAAGAAATTAAGAAATATTGTGAAGAATTAGGCATAAGAGCACCTTTATAGGAGTTTTCAATATGAGTGAAAACAACGTTTCTGAGAGGAAAAAAGAAAATACAAATTCCTATCGAAGAGAACCACAACTAAGATTCAAAGAATTTAATAAGTTATGGGTTCTCAAAAGATTAAATGATATTTCTTATATATATGATGGAACCCATCAGACTCCCCATTATATGAAAAATGGAGTAAAATTTTTAAGTGTTGAAAATATTAATAATTTTTCAGATACTAAAAAATATATTAGTAATGAAGTTTATGAAAATGAATATAAAATTAAGCCCATTGTTAATGATATTTTCATGACAAGAATTGGGAATATTGGGACTTCTAATATATTATTAAATGATGAAAAATTCGCATTTTATGTTAGTTTAGCTTTAATAAGGGTTAATAATAACATTAATGCTGAATTCATTAACCAGTATATTAAATTTGAAAATTTTCAAAAAGAATTGCATAAAAAAACTCTCCATGTTGCATTTCCTAAAAAAATTAATTTGAATGAAATAGGAAAATGTTTAATAAATATTCCTTCTTTTGAGGAACAGGGAAAAATTGCTAAATTTTTAACATTTGTTGATGAAAAAATTGAGTTATTAGAAAAAACATTGAAATTATTGAAAACATATAAAAAAGGAATAATGCAACAAATATTTTCTCAAAAAATAAGATTTAAAGATAAAAATGATGAAAATTATCTAGAATGGGAAGAAAAACAACTGGGTGAACTTTTTGATGAACGAAATGAAAAGGGGAATGAGAATCTAGAATTACTTTCTGTCACTTTAAACCACGGTGTGATAAAAAGGAATGAAATAGAATCCAAAAATAATAAACATAAAAATGAATATAAAAGAGTTTTGCCAGGTGACATACCATATAATTCTATGCGCATGTGGCAAGGAGCAAGCGGTATGTCAGAACATGACGGAGTGGTTAGTCCTGCATATACTGTGTTGATTCCAAGTAAAGGAATATCTCCTCGTTTTTTTGCTTATTATTTTAAACAGGATTTTATTATTTATCAATTTAAAAAGTATTCACAAGGATTAACATCAGACACATGGAATTTAAAATATCCTTTAATTTCTCAAATAAAAATAAATTTTCCTCCATTAAAAGAACAGGAAAAAATAGCTTGTCTTTTATTACGAATCGATGAAAAAATAGAGATGATTGCAAAAAAAATAGAAGTTAACAAAGAATTTAAACAAGGACTAATACAAAAAATGTTTTGTTAATTAATTTAAAAATATTCATTAATAAATGTTGTATTGTTTGTCTGATAAAAATATATTAATTGTAATATTATATTCTTCTTTTTTTTCATTTTCTTTTTTATCTTCATTAAAACAAATCATAACATTTTGCATTGCTCCCATATATATTTCTTTCAATTTTTGAGGATTAGTTTTTATATAAGTTTCATGTACTACATTCTTACTTCTACCTTGTAATGAATCAATATATTCTGCAGTTAAACCTAAATTTGATGCATGAAATTTTCTTAAAGTGTGTGCCCTAAAAAATCTGTAATTTCCTTTAAAACCCCAATTCATTTTATCGTTAATTTCTTGAAATTTTGACAATAATAATGAACTTTTATAATCAAAAAGATTATCATTTAATTTGAGATTTTTCCTTGTTTTTAAGTAGTATACAATTGCATTTGTAGCTTCTGGAGAACAAAATGTATAATAATATTTATCTGTTTTTATCCGTTTTAAATAAAATGTAGGGACAATATTATTGTTTTTTTCTAATATTTTTAATATATTTTTTATATTTCCTCCATTATGATATTTTTGTGTAGCGATTATAAAATCTTCAATTTTTAATGATAATGTTTCAGCTTTACTTGTTCCAGATGATGACATGAATAATATAACTGCTTTTAAATCTATTGAAACAATGTTCAATGCATCTTCAATATGTTTTTTAGTAGGAAGATCTAAATAATTTGTTTCATAAGCTTTTTCATATTTTGCATTAGGAATTTTAGGAATTTCTACTTCAAAATGTTGATAAAAAGTTTTCAATTTAGAAAAATATGTTTTTACAGTATTTGGTGACATTTCTGTGTTTAAAAGATAATTTCTATAATCTAACAAACGATTTTTAAGTTTACGTTTTTTGAGGGGGATATTATTATTTTCCTCAACATATGCTTCTTCTAATAATTTTTCAATAGGTTGGGCATGAAAATCAGAATATTTTTTTAATGTAGACTCATAATTTTGAGATGTACTTTTTTTAATATTCCTTTCTTCTATAAATTTTTCAAATAATTTATTGTTATACATAATAAAATAATTATTAATATACATAAAATATTTTAATAAAGTATTTTTTGTAATAATCCTTTTTTAAACTCTTTATTTTCTTCTAATACTTTTGCTGTTTTTTCAATTTTTTCATCAATTTTTGATAAGAAATTAGCTATTTTTTCTTGTTCTTCTAAAGAAGGGGTGTTTAATTTTTCTTTGGAGTAATCTTTAAAATATATGTGGGGAATGGTACTGCCCACGATGTATTTATTAAAGTTAAGTTTTTTTAGGAAAAAATAAATGAAATCGATATTATTATTATTTTTAATATTCAAATATTGTAAAGTTCCTAAAATTGATGAAAAAGGAGGACATAGTATTGTTCTTCCAACCCCTGCACCGTCTTTTACTATTGAAATGTATTTTTCTTTTTTTTGGTAAAAATCTACATTTTTTATAAATCCTGTTGCTCCATATAATGGATAATCTCCAGAATTATCTTCTAAGGTATTAATTGATAAATTTGAAGATGATGATGAAACTATATCCCTTAATTTTTTTTCTCCCCATTCAGGGTATCCTGCTCCGTTTTCATTTTTAAATCTTAATTTTTGGTTGAATATTTGTTGCATTATTCCTTTTTTATATGTTTTCAATAATTTCAATGTTTTTTCTAATAACTCGATTTTTTTATCTACTAAACATAAAAAATTAGCTATTTTTTCTTGTTCTCCTAATGAAGGAATGTTTAATTTTTCTTTGGAGTAATCTTTAAAATATATGTGGGGAATGGTACTGCCCACGATGTATTTATTAAAGTTAAGTTTTTTTAGGAAAAAATAAATGAAATCGATATTATTATTATTTTTAATATTCAAATATTGTAAAGTTCCTAAAATTGATGAAAAAGGAGGACATAGTATTGTTCTTCCAACCCCTGCACCGTCTTTTACTATTGAAATGTATTTTTCTTTTTTTTGGTAAAAATCTACATTTTTTATAAATCCTGTTGCTCCATATAATGGATAATCTCCAGAATTATCTTCTAAGGTATTAATTGATAAATTTGAAGATGATGATGAAACTATATCTCCTAATTTTTTTTCCTCCCATTTGTCATTAAATTCTTTGAATCTTAGTTGTGGTTCTCTTCGAAGACATATATAAATTTCTTAAAAAATAACAAAAAAGATGAGAAAAGTTAAAAAATAATAATTATCTAAGATTTAAAAATTCAATTTTAAAACACACTATAACATAACTTTATTAAATAAGTAAAAACATATTTTATTATATTATAGATTTATAGAAATTTAAGTCATTATAATATTTTTTAAATTATTAAAAAAGGAGAGATAATATGGATGAATATGAAAATTTATTAACAAGAGCTATAGACCAATTACCTCCTGAAGTATTTGAACACAAAAGGTTTAAAATTCCTAAAGCTTATTCAGATATCCAAGGAAATAGAACATTTATTAAAAACTTTAAAGAGGTTTCAGAAAGATTAAATAGAGATCCTCAACATGTTTTAAAATTTTTACTTAGAGAATTAGGTACTGCTGGTAATTTAGAAGGCGGTAGAGCTATTTTACAAGGTAAATTTACACATTACTTAATCAATGAAAGATTAGAAGAATATGTAGAAAAATATGTTATCTGTCAAGAATGTAACAGACCAGATACTAAAATTATTAGAGAAGGTAGAATTTCTATATTAAAATGTGAAGCATGTGGTGCTAAAGCTCCATTAAAACAATTATAAGATTAAAATGTTTTGTCCTGAATGTGGAAGTACTCAAAATCAAATGATAGACGACATTTGTATTGAATGCTTTTTAAAAGACTTCCACATGATTACTATTCCAGAGAGAATTGAAGTAACAATTTGTAGTCATTGTAACTCTAAAATTATTCAAGGAAAGTGGAAAGATAGTGAAATTCCAATAGAAGAGATTATTTATAGAGCCTTAGAAGAGAACATTCAAGTAAATGATTTAGTTAAAGATGAAATAATTGATCTTGACATCATTAAAATGAGAGGTTCAATAGCTGAGTGCGATATACATGTTGAAGGTGATGTTTTAAACCATCATTTAGAAGAAGATTTCGAAGCTATTGTAAAAATTAATAAAACTGTTTGTCCTCCTTGTAGTAAAAGAAATTCTGGTTATTATGAAGTTGTAATTCAATTTCGAGCAGATAATAGAGAACTCACAATTGATGAACTTTTAAAAGCTGATGAAATTGTTATAAATACTTTAGGTAATTTACAAAGTAAAGACAAACTAGCTTACTTAGCAGAAATAGCTAAACCTAAAGAAGGACATGATTATTATATTGGTTCATATAAATCTGGTAAAAAAGTAGTGAAAGCTTTACAAGAACAGTTTGGAGGACTTACTAAAGAATCTCCAAGACTTATTAGTGAAGATAAATCTACAGGTAAAGGATTATATAGGATTTGGATTTCATTTAGAATTCCAAAATTTCAAGTTAATGATTTTATTAAATTTGAAAATAAACTTTCTCAAGTTAAATCTATTGGTAGTTCCAAAATCCAATGTATTGACATAACAAATAAGAAGTCTTTTACTATTCCATTTAAAGATTATGATAATATAGATTTAGTTAAAAAATTTAAAGATATTGAAAAAGCTAATATTATTTCTAAATCTCCTAAAATGATTCAGATTTTAGATCCTGAAACTTATGAAGTTATTGATTTAAACTTAGAAGATACTCATAAATACAACATTGGAGACGATGTAAACATTATTAAAATTGAAAATCAAGTTTATTTAATTTAAGTGATATGTATGAATAATGAAGAAAAGATAAAAGTGATTGAAAAAGGAACACTTGAAGTTATTAGTAGTGATGAATTAGAATCTAAATTAGAAAAAGATCAACCTGTTGCTTATACTGGTTATGAACCTTCAGGTAAAATTCATTTAGGTCATGCTATTACAATAGCTAAACTTAAATCTCTTCAAGATATTGGTTTTAAAATTAAAATTCTTTTAGCTGATTATCATGCATACTTAAATGGTAAAGGTAGTGTAGATGAAATAGCTGAAACTGCAGAATATAATAAAAAATGTTTTCAAGCATTGGGTTTAAATGATACCACAGAATTTATTTATGGCTCAACTTTTCAAACTAAAGAAGATTATACTAAAAATGTCTATAAATTAGCTACTTTAACAACTTTATCAAGAGCTAAAAGAAGTATGGATCAAGTTAGTAGGCATTCTGATAATCCAAAAGTAGCAAATGTAATATATCCTTTAATGCAAGTAGCTGATATGGTAGCATTAGATGTTGATATTGCTCTTGGTGGAATGGAACAAAGAAAAATTCAAATGCTTGCAAGAGAAAACATTGATAAAATCTCCAATAACATCCCAGTTTGTGTTCACACCCCTTTATTACATGGTCTTGATGGAGATGAAAAGATGTCTTCAAGTAAAGGAAATTTCATAGCTGTTGATGATACAGAAAAAGAAATTAAAACAAAAATCAATAAAGCTCATTGTCCTATGGGTGAGGTGGAAGGTAATCCTATTATTGAAATAGCTAAATATTTTATCTTCTCAAATCAAGCAGAATTAACTATTAAAAGACCTGAAAAATTTGGTGGAGATTTAACTTTAACTGAAGATGAGTTAATCAACTTATATTCAAAAGAAGAATTACATCCAATGGATTTAAAATCAGGTGTTGCTGATTATTTAATTGAATATTTAAAACCAGTTAGAGAATTTATGGAAGGTGAATAAAATGGAATATGAAGAAAAAGATTTCGAACTTAAAATACCTAATGGTGTTGGAGAGCAGATGCTTGCACATACTATTGAAAAATTTGATGTGAAACTCGAACATGGAGAATATGGGCCAAAATTAATAGGTAAAGAAGAAGAGCTATTAAAAGCTCATGAATATATGATTGAAGTTATTCAAAAAAGATTAAAAGAATTAGAATAATATTATTGAATCTGATCAGGGCATGCTCCAACATGGGATGCAACTACCTTTTTAATATCAGATGCAACTTTATTTTTTCCATTATTTCCATTAATTATTTCAATAAATGGATTAGCATTTGCTAATATTAAATAGTTTTCTTTTACATTATTTAAAAATTCTTCATTTTCAAATTCATCAGTTTTATCTGTTCTTGATACACTTGTTTTTACATCTAAATCTAATAATAAAACTAAATCTGGAATTTTTGCAAATTTATTAATTTCATAAATCCATTTTTGAGGTCCTTGATAAGCAAGACTTGAATAAAATGATCTATCACTAATAACAATTTTATTTGAATATTCAAAATCATTTAACTTTTCAAGTAATTCTAATCTATCAGCTGCAAAAAGTAATCCTAATTCTTTTTGACCAATATCACTTGAAGCTCTTTTTTGAGTTAGTATTTTTCTAATTAATTTTCCAACTTCACCATCTGTTGGTTCAACTACAGTTTCAACTTCATGACCTAATGCTTCTAACCATTCTTTTAAAAGTTGAATTTGAGTACTTTTTCCTGCTCCATCAATTCCTTCAAAAACAATATACATAATATAACCTCACTTAAATAACGATAAGTAAATCATTAAAAGATAATATAAGATAAATATTATCATTCCTGGATTTAAAAATATTGAAGATTTTTTTATAGCTAATTCTCCTTTAGGCAAGTCAACTTTTTTATAATATAAAATCATTATTAAAATTCCAACTAAAATTATAAGTAAAATACTCATAGAAAATCCAAAAGATAATAAAACTCCAGGATTTGCAAGTGCTTGTGCTTCAGTTAAATTACTAATATCATGAGGAATTGCATTTTCTATAAATGAAGCTATATTAACACTTACAACAGATCCAAAAAAGTTTACAATCCCATGTAATGCAATAGTATATTCAATTTTACCTGTTTTAACATAAACTATTGAAAAAAATGCTCCAAGTAAAAAAGCATAGAAAAATTGACTGAAATTACCATGATAAAATGCAAATAAAGTAGCAGAAATTAATACAGAAGCAAGACCTCCATATTTAATAGATCTATCAATTAATAATTTTCTAAAGAATAATTCTTCAAATATTGGAGCTAAAATAACTGCAGCTATAAAAGTAGCCCATACTTCATTAGTTCCAATCATTTGACTAACAGGATTAGTAATAGGAGAACCTAAATATCCTCCTATAATAGAAGTTATAGTTAGACCAATCATATTTCCAATATAAGTTAAAGAAAATGCTACTATAATACAAGCAATAAACTTTAAAATACCCATATTCTTTTTTTCGATTTTATATTCTTTAGAAATCTTATTCATTACATAATAAAATAATGGAAATGGAATAATGTATGTTGCTATAGAAGAAATTATTGTAAGAAGGTTTACATCATTGACTATATTATTAGGAACTATTTGTAATATAATTCCGATAATTATTTGAATTATTATTGTAAAAAGAGTTAATCCCAAAAAAGCAAAACCAATTTTAGAGAAGAACTTTCTTCCTTGTTTTTCATCATTATTATTGTACATAATCAAAATAACACCAAAATAAATTTGTATTATACTAATTTTATTTAAACCAACATATAAGATTTTTTAAAATAAAAACTTTTCAAATGCTCTTTCAAAATTCCAATATATATAAAAGTAAAAAGTATTAATTAACTTAGAAAATAAGTGGTTTGGTAAAATGGATACAGAAGTTAAAAAATTACAAGATATTAAAGGAATTGGAGATAAATTATCTGAGAAAATATTACAAAACGTTGGTGGAGAAGATAATTTAAATACCATAGTTAATGACATAGATATAGAAAAAATAAACAATATTGAAGGAATAAGTCAAAGAAAAGCTATTGAAATAATGAAACAGCTATTAAATAAACCAACAGACAATTTCATAAAAAGTGATAGGGCTTATGAAATTTATGAAGAAATACTTGAGAAAATACTACATTATTCTAATACAAAATATTCAAAAAATAGAATATTGCTATTATCTCCATCAAATAGTCAAGAATATATTGATTCTCAAATTCAATGGATAATGAATGCTAAAGAAAAAGTATCAAAACTTCCAATAATAAAATTACGAGGGTTGATGAAAAATTTAAAAAGTTTAGAAGAAATAAGACCAGATTATGATCCTAGTAAAGTCATTTTAGTAGAAAGTGATGAGGATAATGAATATTTAACTGATTTAGGTTTAAATAAGTATTATCCAATATTAACTGCAACTGATTCTCAATTATTTCAAGAAGAATTAATGAATTATGAGTTAATTTTTTATGTATATTCTCAAGGATTTCTAGATTTTGGAGATTTAAGTAATTTAATAATGATTCATATTGAAGAAAAAGAATATGAAATTATACCTGAGAAGATTATAAACTTCTTTACAGGTAATTATGAAATATTTGAAAAAGTTTATGAAATTCAAAAAATAAGAAACAACGAGTCTATACTTGGAGAAATATTACCAATAATAGAAGAAATTAATAATTTAGAAAAAAAAGAGGTTGATATTGACGAACTTGTAAGTTCTTTAAAAAAGGATATGGATGATGAGTTAGAAAAGTCTATAAAAAATATTGATCTTGAAGGAAATGAAATTCTCAAGCTATTAAACAATGACTTTCCACCAAAAATACAAGAAATATTTGAGAATATTATCATTAAAAGAAAGAAAATTATCAAAGAAAAAACTACTTTAGATTTTGACCCATACCTTAGAAAATATCCAATCGAAATTGACACACAAGAAATAGAAAGAGTAAAAAAAGAACAAACATCAAAAAAAGAAAATGATATATTTGATAAAAAAAAGTTAGCAGCTATTCAACTTGAAGCATTAAAGCAAACAGCTATTGAAGAAGTAAATGAAACAATAAAATTTGATTATGAATTTGCACTAGGTAGTTTTGCATATGAATATGGTTTAAATGCACCAAGTTTTAG